>PYJA01000078.1:67384-69579 GCA_003635185.1 Candidatus Poribacteria bacterium
CCCCCCCCCCCCCGATAGTAACGCTCAATTACAAAATAACGTTTCAAATTTTAACGGTTCTGCCGCTCGTGTGTCCGTACGTACTTCGTCTTGCACGGAGTTTATCGTCGCGGGCTTTTTGTGTTGCATTGGAGGGAACTTCAATGCTTGGCATCCTGTTTCATGCAAGCATATTATGTGCAAAACAGGATATAACAAAACGGTACTTATACAAGTTGTTAAAATCACTTGAAGGTTTTTAACGAAGGAGGTATAATTGTGAAAAAAAGAATTTTTACAATAACAACACTGATTGTTTTTATGACAGGTGGACTGCTGTTTGGGGCAATCAAAATGATTGATATAACACAGTCAGACACGCCCCCGTGTCAACAACAACCCAAGCCGGAATGCTTTCCACGCGGAGAAAAACCGGTTTGTCCGCTTCCAAATCCAAAATGGCAAAAACCGGACTGTTTCCCACGCGGAGAAAGACCGGTTTGTCCGCTTCCAAATCCAACACCCTGTCCGCTGGAATCAGCGGCACCAGGGACAACAAAGTAAGAAAGGAGTCCAACTCATGCGTAAAAGAATGATTTGGGGGTTAGCAGCCCTCATTATCCTGATGATTTGCACAGCGTTTGTTTTGCTGATGCTAAAGAACCGTGCGGAAATCGCACAACTGGAACGCGACACAGCAGCAGTCACAGAAATGTTGCGCCAACGCGATGCACAAGCACAAGCGGAAAAGTCGGAAAACGCAAACGGTCATTTTCATGACGATGGCACTTTTCACACAGGCGAGCATAACCCCTTTGATACGCCGACTTGGCAAACGCCGGCAGTGCAGATGCCAGAAAATGTCAAAGACCCTGCCGTTGTGGCTGCCTGGAAACGCCTTGAGGACATCTCAAACAACCGACAGAGATGGGGAAACTTTTCACCCAGAGCCTTAGAACTCATGGCAGAATTGACACCTGTACCGAGTATTTATGATACCACAGAGGGAGAGGATTGCGGTGGAGAATTCATACCGACCCTTGATGAACTTGCGAAACTGCGCGACCCACGGTCAGCAGAACTCTTGTTGGCGTATCAGATGGATAGTGGTGTAAGCGGGAATCCCCCGCATGAGGCGTTACGTGTGATGGGACCTGCAGCTGTCCCTGCCCTCATCGCCCGGCTTGATTATGCACCCGGGGAGGATTCTCTGTTTGACCCTCTCGACTTGCTACCTCAAATTGTAGCGTCACATCGTTTAGAATTAGATGATATTGTGGAACACATCATCATTCCAAAAATAAAGGCGATTGTCACTTATGAAGGCCCCGGGGAGCGTGTTGAGTCTAACAAACAGCTTGCCCTTAACGCCTTGGAAGCGATTCTTCAAAAACCGAAAAGTCAGTAAATCCAAGATGGCACACGGCACAGCTGCATGCTGTGCGGTTGTCTCAATGATACGATCTTCTAAAGGAGTCAAAATTCATGCGTAAAAGAATGATTTGGGGGTTAATAGCCCTCATGATACTCATCATCGGTGGGGCCGTGTTTCTGTTTGTGAAGAACCAAGCGGAAATACGGCAACTGGAACGCGACGCAGCAGCAGCCGCAGAAATGTTGCGCCAACGCGATGCACAAGCACAAGCGGAAAAGTCGGAAAACGCAAACGGTCATTTTCATGAAGATGGCACTTTTCACGAAGGAGCCCCGCCCGATCCGATACAAACCCAGCCGCCCACGCGCGATTACACACCGGCACAGGTGAAAACCCCGGAAGGGATCACCGACCCGGATGTACAAGCAGCGTGGGAACGGGTGGAGTATATCGCAAACAATATCTGGGCATTTGGGGGTGTGGCATCGCCACGTGCCGAAGAACTCATCTCGGCACTGTATCCGCCCACGATTGGCGATGACTCTCACGGAGAAGGCGAGATGGATCTGCTGTCCGAACTCAGACAATATCGTGACCCGCGTGCCGCAGTTGTCTTTGCAACTTACACAGGAGAGAACATTATCAGTGGAGAGGCAATGAATGAAGCATTAGTTGAAATAGGCGTGCCTGCTGTGCCTTACCTACTCCCTTATATAGAACCACCTTATGACTTAGCTGTAAAAGACCCAGGGGCAGCTGCTTTTGCGTTAGGTCGTATTGGCGTGCAACATCGCGAAGAATTAGCAGGTGTGATAGAACACATCATCATCCCAAAATTAGA
>PYJA01000079.1 GCA_003635185.1 Candidatus Poribacteria bacterium
GTTGTATAGTGCGGTAGCTACCTCCTTTTGAAGTCCAACGCGAGATATTTAACATGGTGACGCGGCCTGTCATCGCAAGCAGTGCAAATACAACTTGACATAACTGACGGATCGCTGTTTTAGATATACATGGATTAAGAACTGAAAAAAGTGCTATAATTTCTAACATGGGTTTTTGTCCTTTTTTATATTATTATAGTGTAAAACTATAAGACAAAAACCCATTTAATTCAACTAATTTTTGGCGAAGGTATTGATTATACCATTTCTCATATATAATGTTCTCTTTGTCCCATAAACTGCCAGTTTGTGCTACATTCTGCTTCATTTCTAACAAACGGTAATGGAATAAAAATTAATAGAAATGGTCCTACTTGTTCTAAAAACTCTTCTGAATAGGCCTGACGATTGGGCCTGCCCCACATTCAGTCCCGTCCGGACGATATGTTTATAGAAAAACGGAGAACAATTCCTCTTTAGTCCTGTCCGGACGATGTGTCCAAAATATGTTGTTAGGGGACACATATCGTCCCTACGGGACTAAAGACATATGGACATCTCATACCTATAAACATATCGTCCGGACGGGACTGAAAACACTGTTACAACAGATTTATCCCTTAAATTGACGCTTATGGTGATAATGGACAACGCACCTATACATCGGACAAAATGCACCCGCGAGTTGATAGAAGCCACTACTGGTGCAGAGCTGTTGTTTTTACCTCCTTATTCTCCGGATTACAATCCGATTGAACATGATTTTGCGAACATCAAACGCCTGCGTGAATACAATGCGGATATGCCACTAAATGAAGTTATAAACATGTATCAATAATTCTAAAGTTCACTATATTTGCTTAAAGCATAACCCATCTGTGAAAAAGAATCAAGGTATCTCATGAATATTTATGAGATACCTTGTGATGTTCCTAAAGTTTGAACAACTTATCTTGGTTTATTTTAATGTTGTGTAAACTATGGCAGGCTAAAGATTATTTGCACTGCGAATTTCTTCATCATTGAAAGATTCGTCATGCCATTCGGCAATGCGCCATTCACCGTCTCTTTTTTCAAAGATAAACAGATTATCGCCTTCCGCGAACCATCCGGTGAATCCGCCTTCAAGGGATTCGCCATCTGCCACAAAACCTTGTATTCTATAGTGATTTCGGACTTCGGCTTGCGTGCCATCTTCATTCATAGCTATTTCTGGTGGAATAGAGAGTTCTATTTCAATATCTTGATATTGACTAAACACACGTATTGCAGAATCACGTTCATCTCGAATATCATCAAATATCAGGTCATCAGTTTTATCGCCGTCTGTTCCCCAGTCAGAGACGTATCGGAAACCTTGCGCCCAGTAAGCACTCATATAAGTCTCTATATCTTCAGTTTCATAACCTTCTCGCCACTGTTTTAAGACGCTGTTAATTGCCAAATAATCCTCGGATGACACCGGAATCTTACCGACATCCCCGCAGGCAATAAAAAATGCCAATAATATAAGCACACTGCTTATCTTTGCTAATTTCTCAAACATAAAAGTTATATCTCCAATTTTATAGTCAAATCCATGTTAGATGCACATTCTCCTTATTTTTTAGTTATCAACTGAATCGTTTTTCTTCAAAAAATCTTGAAAATGTCCTTGAAATTTCACATAATGAGCATGACGAAAAATATCCATGCCTAACACACTTTACAAACCGCTCATGCCTTTTTATGTAACCTTTTTCTTTAATTTACATTCTTACCTATAAAATCAAGTCCAATTTAGCGACAAGAAAACGGGAGATAATATCATGAAAGAAAACAGTGTAGATGTATGGGATGCTTTTCTGAATACACTTGAAAATCGCGGGTATGCAAGCGTTGATTGGGAAGTGGCACCAGATGATCAAGAAAAGTTAATTGAGTACTTCAAAGCGAAAATTGATGAAGGAGTTTCTGATGGAAAAACATCGCTGCCACCCGATCTAATAGATTACATCTATCGCTTTCCAAAAGAGATGCGGTGGGCACTGCGCGTTCATGCTGAGGGTGCCTTAGAACGTGATCCGGACAATGGCGCGGCAGCAAAAGTCTTGGCAATAGAGACATTACAGGTATTTGATGGTGTGACAGTGCCTCTCAGTAGAAAACGTCCGCTTGTGGAAAAAGCCATGGCGCTGCTGTCAAAAGATGTTGAAATTTGTTTCTTTGCGTTCACAAAATATGGATTCTGTGAAGACGAGGGAGTCCTCAAAGCTCTGGAGAGAATGTTTGAGAGGCTACAAGAAACTTCTCAAGAGACACAATATAGGTGGGTAAACCGGATACTCTACGACTATAGTGAAGTTTGGCTCAGACCAACTGACCTTTATGAAGGTCTTAAAACTGACGACCCACTCATTGAACGGTGGAATGTTGTGTTTAGCAAGATTCAAACTGTCTTGGAGAAACAGTTAGCGCAAAAACCAAACGATTGGAATGCCTCACGGATGTTAGCTGAGATTCACGAAACATTAGGCGACACTGAAGCGGTGAAATCAGTTTTTAAGGAAGCACAACCCATTTTTGAGAAGGTACTGGAGCAAAAACCGGACGATTGGAATGCACAAAACGCTCTCGCTAATATACATGAGAAGTTAGGAAATACCGAACTTTCCCGCCAATACCAACTAAAGCAAGATCCGACTTTAGCATGGGAGGAACAGATCTTGCCCGATTTCTCATCAGCAACAGTTGACATTGATGGCAACTCGATTTCACTTACCGACTACCGCGGAAAAGTGGTACTACTTGATTTTTGGGCAGTGTGGTGTGGTCCCTGTCTCGGAGAAATTCCGAATATTAAGGAAGTATATGAGAAATATCACGACAAAGGATTTGATGTCATTGGCGTAAGTTTTGACAAAGACGAGGCAGTAGTGCGCGAGTTCATCAAGGAAAAAGAGATACCGTGGCGGCAGATTTTGGATAGTGGCGGTTTCAAAGGCGTATTTGCAGAACAGTATGGTGTCCGTGGTATTCCCGCACCGTTTCTGATTGACCGAAACGGAAAGGTTATCTCCGTTAAGGCAAGGAACCAGCTATTAGGTGAACTTGTTGCAGCAGAGATTGAGGGTAAAAAAGAGTAAATATAGGTTTTTCTGTAGGCGAGCTTTGCAAGCGCGCCTGCTGCGGGTGTCTCAATAATTATGCGTTTTGCAATGAAAGTAGTGATGGAAATAGAGGGCTGGTGGTATGGATGAATTTCGCGACGAAGAATTAGTACATCAAAATTTAGACGTTGCTGATGATGGAGCATTTGAAATTCTCTATCACCGTTACGAAGGACCACTCCTCAGTTTTTTCTGTAGACGCGTTGGCAATTGGGAAACCGCGCAAGACCTGGTGCAAGAGACGTTTATTAAAGTGCATCAGAATCTACGTACACTTCGGAATCCCAAAAGTTTTTCCAGTTGGTTATTTAGTATCGCGCATCAACTCATTGCAGCACACTTCCGACAAGAACAGAGAAAACTCGAAATCGGTTCACTTGAAGGGAATCCTGAAGCATATTTGGTAGACCTTGAGCATCGTTCACCTATCTATCGCATCATTGCCAAAGAACAGATGGAAATTGTATATGCTTTGGCACAACGATTGCCTATTTCCGAACAGGAAGTATTTGAAATGAAGCTGGCAAATCCCAAAATGATGTTGGAAGAAATCGCTGAAAAATTGGAGATCAATCTATCGGCAACTAAAGTTCGATTTTATCGTGCTAAGAAAAGAATTCGTTCCTGGATGAAAACGGAATATCCTGGTGAATTTGACAACATATTTGGAAAACAAGAGGATGCAAAACAGGTTGAATAACCCAGCAAAACGAATTTTATGTAACCTTTTCAACCGATACGCATTCTTACTCTAAAAGGAGGACAACATGACACCGATCGATGTAAAAGATTTACTCAAAACATTAATTGTAGAAGAAGGACTTCCTATTGACATGGTTGACATGGTCCCTGATCAGGAGTACACCGCCTCATCAGGTCTTACCACACAGAATCGCATTAAAGATGTTGTCCATCAATGGAATAAAAAAGATAAAGTGAATACACGTCAGCCATGGCGGTCAGATCTCATGAAGTTCTATAGTAAAACTGATTCTGAATCTGCTACCAAAGAATTGTTAGAATCTTTCGAGGTAGAAGCACTCCTTGGCTCCATTATAACAGAACAGAATCTACAGATTCGTTTCATTGATCACGGTTTTCGCTTGATTACATTAGAAGAGGATGACACATCGCGTTACCCTGTAAAAATGCTACACGGGGGATTTCGGTTAGAGAAAAGACAAGAGGCTAAGATTCAGTTATCGCAACTTGAAGGTGTGGCAAATCGCTTTGAAATGGACCTAAAAAAGAATAGAACAAAAGCAAAACTGTTCCATAGAGGTTTTAGGTTGGAGAAGAACTCAGAAGCAAATATACCTATCTCACAAGTTGAGGAGATAGCAAAACGGATTGATGATACCCTCGGCATCAACTATAGGCTTGATTCATGCCGCGTGCCACGTTCTGAAAATGTATTCGAATCTACGGAATGTACAAGTGCTAATATTCGAATATCTCTCTGGCGTTTTCCACGTTTTCCAAAGTCCTGAATTTCGAAGTAAGCAAAACTTGATATAATAGAAGGAGGATGAACCATGAATCCTAATGATGTTCACGAACTGTTGAGATCCATTATTCAAGAACATGCACTACCGATAACTGCTTACAACGGCAAGATCCTATTGATTGTTGAGGGTGAATACCCAGGTACTGTATCAGAACGATACACAGAATTAAAACAATGCCTTGAAACAATAATACACCAATGGAAAGGTGACAGAATATTAGAAAAATATAAGGATAGAATGTTCGATGGAACTTGGTATGCAACCGTAATGGAATCTTTTTCTGAGGTCCATAACCAAATAGAACGCGTTGCCTCAGATTCATCTTGTGTTTCAGAAGCAAGAGAGGTACTACAATCCTTAATTGAGGAACGAGCTCTACCTATCAAAACCGTTCAAAACTGCATTAAAGTCGTAATTCTTCCGGACAATCCTGTAGACTATCGGACTGAAGAAATGGTAGCACTTGAGGATTTACTACAAAAGATGTCCCTTGACGGTTCGATAAAAGAAGACGTTGAAAACATTTATGTTCGTCATAGTGGTTTCAGTTTTGGCCGAAAAGGGACTTCCGATATAGACTTCTCAAAGATTCAGGAGATAACGAATTATTTGCAATCTGAAATAGCAGAACACGGACTGCATGTAAAATTAATTCACAAGGGTTTTGCTCTAAAAACAGATAATGAAATTGATTTAGATAGGACTGAAACTGAGGAAATATTATACCGCTTAACGATTATGACAGGCATCAACTTTCGGGTAAGTGGATCTGGAGTGAATACAACGTACTTAGGTGCCGACGGTGCCTATCCCTATTCCTATTGATAATAGCAAACACTACTATGGAGGTAAATCATGAATCCAAGCGAAGTAAATGAAAGGCTAAAAACTTTAATTCAAGAACATGCACTACCGATAACTGCTCACAACGGTAAGATCCTATTGATAGTTGAGGGTGAATACCCAACAGGTAATGCATCAGAACGATACACAGAATTAAAGCAATGCCTTGAGACAATAATACACCAGTGGAAAGGTGACAGGATATTAAAAAAATATAAGGAAAGAATGTTCGATGGAACTTGGTATGCAACCGTAATGGAATCCTTTTCTGAGACACATAACAAAGTTGAACGCGTTGCCTCAGATTCACCTCGTATTTCAGAAGTAAGAGAGGTACTACAATCCTTAATTGAAGAACAAACACTACCTATCAATATAATTGAACACTCTAAAGTCGTAATTCTTCCGGACAAACCTATAGAATACCGGACAGAAGAAATGATAGAACTTGACGACTTACTTCAGAAAATGGAACTTGAGGGTTCCCTTGAAGAAGACATTGAAAACATATATGTTCGTCATAGTGGTTTCAGTTTACACCCACAGAAAGGAATACCCGATATAGACTTCTCAAAGTTTCAGGTGTTGGCGAATTATTTGCAATCTGAAATAGTAGAGCACGGACTGTATGCAAAATTACTTCATGAAGGTTTTGTTCTGGAATCAGGTCATGAACTTGGTAGACATAGGGCTGAATCTGAGGAATTAGCATACCGCCTAACGGTTATAACGGGACTCGACTTTCGGGTAAGTGGATTTCGTACAGGTGGAATTGAAGTGGGGACAACCTACTTACGTGCTGACCGTGCATATCCCTATTGATTTTAGTTGAACAATAACATAACAAAGGAGAACTACAAAATGACGTATGTAATTTGCGAACCATGCATTGATGTTAAAGACCACATTTGTGCGGAGGTATGCCCTGTGGAATGTATACATCCAATGCGAGACGAAGACCCAAACGAATTTGAAGAGGTAGAACAACTCTATATTGACCCAGAAGAATGCATTGACTGTCATGTCTGCGTACCAGAGTGTCCAGTTGAAGCAATCTACATGGACGACGATGTCCCTGAGGAATGGGAACACTTTATACAAATAAACGCTGATTATTTCCAATAAAAAACAATTGACAATTTCGTTAAATAGAATATAATAAAGGGAGAAATAATAAATGACGTATGTAATTTGCGAACCGTGTGTTGATGTAAAAGATAGTGCATGCGTTGATATCTGTCCTTGTGATTCCATTCGCCCACATCCAAGGGAGGAATCTGACGACTATGAAGAGGTAAACCAACTTTACATTGATCCAGAAACATGTATTGAATGTGGTGTTTGCGAACCGGAATGTCCTGTTGAGGCTATCTTCTTTGATGAAGATGTGCCGGAACAATGGAAACATTTCATACAAATAAATGCTGATTATTTCAATAAACAACCAAGTGTTTAAACCGATAAAACAAACGAAAGGAGAATAACAAAATGACGTATGTAATTTGCGAACCTTGCATTGACGAAAAAGACAGCTCTTGTGTTGATGTCTGTCCTGTAGATTGCATTCACCCACATCCAACTGATGCACCTGACGACTTTGAAGACGTAGAAATGCTCTACATTGATCCGGAAGAATGCATTGATTGTGGTGTGTGTGAACCGGAATGTCCTGTTGAGGCTATCTTTATGGAAGAAGATGTGCCAGAAGAGTGGGAACATTTCATTGAAATCAACGCTGCATATTTTGAGTAAATAACACCAAATTGACTGCTTGTCAGTCAAAAAACTAAGGTGTTGTCTAATAACTAATACGGCATAAACTGGTTCAGGCGGAGGTTCGCTTGTTAAAACTATGCCATCTCATTAGTTTTAGTCGGCACCTTTGTTTTTTGATGTAATACCAAATTAACGTGATTTATCTCCTTTTCTTGGATTAGGCGCGTTTACATGAAGTTTTAAATAAATATTTCGGTAAGGGGTGAGGTTAGGAAACCTCACCAGCAGCAGGTGTACATCTCTGCTGGCGAGGCGGGGAATGCCTAAATGGCATTCATACCGTTGATTTCTTCCTAACCTCGCCAAATTGCCCAATTTATTTTTCAATCTTCGAGGAATCGTGTTAATTTGGTATTAGTCCGTTTTTTCTGTGAGTTATGATCCCACACAAAACTTACAAAAAAATAGTACAAGAAATCAAATATGCTAATTCTGTTCAGCACTATTGATTTTTAGATCGTCAAAAGGCTTTCCGTTTTTGTCTGTTATCCGCAGATAGAATCCCCAGCCGCCTACTTCCTCACATACTTTGACAAGGATGCTGTTTTTACCCGGTTGGAGGGTTACAGGGATAACGTAATTGTCAATTTCTGCAGTAAAAGTTTTGGTATGTGAAAACACCTCAATACCGTTTAACCAGATTTTCCCTTGATCGTCGGAGTCAAATCGGAATTCAACTTCACGTTCATCTGGCGAATGGACAGTTGCGAACGCATACCCCACACACCAATCTATCTTTTCCCCAAGATGTATGTGGCCGTATAAGTTATCATCTGTACTTTTTTGCCAACTTATCTTCCCGTTTTTTCCATCGTATTTTGCGGTCAGATCAATCTGCGGCATGTTTTCTGGTATATACCTCGTATTAAATCCAATTCTTCCTCCGGCATTATCAAATGGACCAAGAATCATCCAAGCATCTTCGGTAATAAAACCTGTTTTTTGGATAAGCGCCTTTGCTTTCTCATCTTGGTTATTTTCTGCATAAAATTGCGCCAAAGCAAGTGTAGTACTGAGTTGTAAGCGAAGATTGTCAGGCTTAGAGTCAATCAGCTTATTCAACATTTTAACGTAACCGTCTTTGTCTTTTACATTTTTTCCGGCTTTGACAACCTGCGATAGCAGATCACGTTCAACAAACGGTAAAAACATCATGTCAAAGATGTTTTCGATGAGTTGATATGCGCTTTCATACTGTTCATTCACCAGCAATGCTTGTGTAAGCGTAATTATGTAATCTGTACTTGATGTGCCGTCCGTTGCTTTCAAAGCCAATAATTCTAAAGCCGTTTCAGGTAAAATATTTTTATTGAGAAGTTCTACAGCAAGATCGTAATATACCGATGTTTGATTTTTTCTATCAATTTCTCTTTTACCAATTTCGATCCATTGGGAATAAGCGAGTTCAGCTTTCTGTTCCTCACCAGTATCTATATAAGCATCTCCTAACAGTTTGTGCAAAATAGCACTGCCTTCCATTTTCGGTTTTAGCTCTTCAAGGAACGCGATAAACTCATCTTCTGCGCCTCTCCGAGTGTAAAGTTTCTTGAGGGATTGAATAGCATCGTCATATTCCGACTGTGTGAGATCAGCCTTCAAAGCGCGAAGATAGAGCGCTTCTGCATCTGATGAACGTCCTGTTTTGATGTATATTTCCGCAAGCGAACGGTATATTTCATAAGAGTTTGGTTCAAGCGCAAGTGCTTTTTCATACGTAGTAGCAGCTTTTGCCAGCTGTTCCGGGCCCGCATTGATAGAAACGGGGCGGATATATCTGACAAGTTTTACGTCACCGATCAAGAAAGCATCGTTTTGATTTGGTGAAAGACCTGAGACGATTCCATCTTTTTCTTCGTCAAATTTCCAGTAGCCGACTAAACCCCTCTCATTTCCGGTCAATCGCTTGTTCATATAGGATCGGATTCGATTTTCAGTCAGAGCAACGTTCCAGACACTTACCTCATCAATTTGTCCGACAAAGGTGGAGTGAGTTTCTCTGTCATCTTCATGTGAATTTCCAATCCGTAATGGAAGTAGACTTTCATAAAAATGTTCTTGTTTGTTAAAACTTGTTCTTCCAACTTCATTACCATCAACGAATACCCTAATCGTGTTTCTTAGTGTATCAACGACACCAGCTACGTGATGCCATCTGTAGAGCGTAATTGCACCGGGTGGTGAAAAGATGTATTTTTCTCCCTGCCCTCTTGGTGATGAAGCAAATTGGATAGCACCGTCATTCCGTAGCAACAAGGCATAACTCCGATTGCTGATGTCAGGTGTTCGTTTGTCACCTTTGTATATGATAGAAGCATACCTGTTGGGAAAGTCCGTCGGTTTGATCCATGCTGTTACAGTAACTTGTTGGTTGATAGTGTTCAGCATATCACTGTCGTCGATTTCTACAAAACTAAAATCTCCACCAAGACTGAGCGCAGTATCCATAATTGTCTTATCATATTCGGTCGAATTGAGCTTATTCGGTTGTGTAGTCTTCTCGTCATTTGCTGAATCTTGCGCGAAAATAGGTATAATAAAAGTGAGGTTAAAGACAAAAAGTAAAAGTAAACAAAGTAATATTAAATTGCTATGTAGCTTGAACATTGAAATATCTCCTTAATGGAATTCGTTGCGAAGCATTTCCGCATTAATTTGCTATTGCGTAACCAGTTTCAGATCATCAAAAGGTGTGCCTTTAGTATTAGTGATCCGCAGATAAAATCCCCAAGGTAGTGATTCATTACAGACTTTGACAAGGATAGTGTTTTGCCCCGCGATAAGGGTTACAGGGATAGTGCGCCGGTCAACTTGTGCGCCACGAGTTCTTCTGTGGGCATACACTTTTTTACCGTTCAGCCACACCTTCCCCTGATCATCACTATCGAATCGGATTTGTGCTTTCCGCTCCTCAGGCGAGGTGAACGTTATCCAAGCATACGCGGCGTGATAATTCTCAGCATCACCGAAACTGAAGAATCCATCAAAGGTTTCATCAGTCCCCTGTTTCCAAGCCACTTGTCCCAATGCCCCATCGTACTTTACCTTAGCATCTATCTGAGTTGTTTCTTCTGGAATATAGGCGGTGTTGTACCCCACTCCCTTTGTATTGTCAAATGGACCGAGGGTTAACCATGCGGTTTCAGGAAAAAAGCCGGTTTTCAGAATATGTGTTTTCGCCTTGTCAGTCATGCCGAGTTCACGACAGAATTCGGCTAATGATAAGTTAGCTTGTAACTCGTTCCCTAAATTATCAGGTATAACGTTAATCAATTTTCCCATCATCTCAATGTAGCGCGGCTTGTCTTTCACATTTTTACCTATTTGCGAGAGGCGCGTGAGTAGAAATTTTATCTCTGTTTCTGCCCCGAACCTTCCAGATTGATTCATGAGGTTTAGGCTGCGTTGTAACTGTTCCAGTGCCTTGTCATACTGTTCATTCGCGAGGTACGCATGCCCCAAAGTTGAAAAAGAAACGGGTTCTGAACGTATTTCAGCTGCGCGTTTTGCAAGTTCCAAGGCGACATCAAGCAGTACATTCTCATTTAGCAGTTCCTCAGCAAGTTGAAAATATTCCTGCGCGCGCACTCCCTGATTAGATTCATCACTCGGGATTTCTACCCATTTTTTGTATGCGGCGGCGGCTTTATCCATATCACCTGCTTCAATATAGGTATCACCTAATAGTTTGTGCAGAAGGGCGCTGTGTTCTGTTTTTGTTTTCAGTCCTTCAAGAATAGCAAGACGTTTATCCGTTTGTTTTTTGGCATCATAAAGGTCTATAATTGCTTTGACAACAAAATCATATTCTTGTGGTGTAAGAGAAGCTTCTAATGCTTTTTGATATATTGTTTCAGCTTTTGAAGTATCCCCATTTTTTGTATACGTCTGTGCCAACAAATTATAGAGTTCATAAGAATCAGGCTCAAGCGCAATCGCTTTTTTGTATGCTGCTGCAGCTTTCTCCAATCGCTCAGATTTAGTTGTTTGCGTTGACTTTTCGTATAGGTCACCAACAGTTTTATGCCATTTGACTATGTCAGGTTGAAGTTCGCTAATCTTTTGATATTGTGCAATAGCGTCGTCAAACTTCTCGCTCATTTCATAGCTTTTTGCTAATGCGACTCTTGCATCAACATCATCAGGATTCTGGTTAACCTTTTTCAACTGCTCTGGAATTTGTTTTTCGTGGAGACTGCCCTCTTTGTACGCTTGTTGAATTCCTTTTTCAGCCTTTTCTTTCTCATAACTACTTGTAGTAGTGTCTGCCATTTGTTGATACGCTTCAACCGCTTCCACGTACTGTTTAGTGGCAAGGTAACTTTTTCCAAGGAGTTCATATAAATGTTGCTGCTGCCATCTATTATAATTGTCTGCACCTTTAGCTTTATAGAATTTGACTGCCTCTTTAAAGTGTGCAATAGCAGGCGTATACATTTTGCTTGCATAACAGATAGACCCAAGCGAACTTAGGAGCGTTGGGTTGTTTTTGCTGGGACTTGATGAAAGGGCCTCATTACCTTTATTTAAAAATTCGTTTGCCTGTTCTGCTTGTCCGATTCTGTTTAGAGAAGCGGCAGCATGATAAAAATGGTGGATATTGCCAGGTTCAACTTTGCAGAGAGTCTGGTAAGCTTCAGCGGCTTCTTTGTGTTTGTTGGAATTACGATATATTTCAGCAACCATGTGTAGTATGGTGATATTATCAGGCTCTTTTTCAAGCTTGGATTTGAAAATTGCTTCCAATTGATCAAGTTTTCTCAGTTGTTTATATGCCTCAATCAATTTTTCACATGCCTCTGCATCACCTGAACTAATTGTAAAACCGGTTGCACTACTGTAACTGGTACCATACGACCTTGAGCTATTTGAATTAGGTTGAGAAAGTTTTTCATAGAGTTCTACAGCTTTTTCATTATTACCAAGAATTGCATATCCCTGTATCAGTTCCATAGAAATTCTATTCTGTTCATATTCTTCGGTTGTCATATTACGTGCCTTTTCCAATGCCTCCACTGCTTTTTTGGCTTCACGCCTGGACATGTAGTAATCGGCAAGTTCTTTTTGCATTTCAAATGTGATTGTTCCATCCTTTTCTGCTTCTTTCAGAAATTCTTCCATTTTTCCACTTTGACGAAAAAGGTTCATCATGTCTCGTTCAACCTGTCGCCGGTAATGTAATTCAGTCGTCATTTCAAGAGCCTTCTTATACGCCTTTGCAGCTTTTTCCAATTCACCTTTATTTTGGTAGATACGCGCTCTTTTCTTTTGCATGTCAAAAGTGAGGGTTCCCTGTTCTTCTGCTTCTTTCAGAAATTCCTCTAATTTGCCGAGTTTGGTATAGATGTCCATCAGTTGGGATTGAACGTCACGCATCACATAAGTGCTGGCTGACAATTCAAGGGATTTTTTATAGGCTTTAGCAGCTTTTTCTAATTCACCGTTACTTTGATAGATTTCAGCTCTTTTCTTTTGCATGTCGAAAGTGAGGGTTCCCTGTTCTTCTGCTTTCTTCAAAACCTCTTCCAGTTTCCCTTGACGTTGGTAAAGCTGCAACATTTGGTGTTCAATGTTACGTCTATCTCTGCCTTGCCCAACATATTTCAGCGCTTCTTTAAATGACTTTTCTGCGACATCTAATTCACCTTTTTCAAGATAAAGCTTTGCCAATTCCTCATAAGACTTGCTATCACCAGGCGAAAGTTCAATTGCTTTTTTATAGGTTATGATAGCATCGTCAGTTTGGTGGTCGGCAATATATAGTTGCGCGAGTCGGACATAATGCAGACCAATATCAGGATCACTGTTTATATATTCCTGTGAGAGTCTAATCGCTTCCTCAATTTTACCAGCGCCACGGTAAGCGTTAACAAACCCATCCTGATATTTAGTATTTGCAGGGTCACTCTTCAGTAATGTTTGCCACATTTCAATAGCTTTATCGTGTTCATTTTCCTGGGTATAAAGAGATGCAAGTTTAGATTGTGATTCAAGGTCTTCTGGCACTGCCTTTATGATTTGCTCATAGGTTTTTATAGCATCTGAGAATTGACGACGGTTCATGTGTTGCTGTGCTTTTGAACGTAGAAATCCAATGTTAAAGGGCCTTTTTTGATCGTTCCCTTCGGATGTGTCATCTAATTCACCCCGATTTATTTTGATTGTCATTAATTGTTCTTGCGCGCGTTCTCGGTCATAGTGCTGCGTAGATAGGTCATTGATAATTTCCATCAACAGAACTTCTGCCTCGTCCCACATGCCGTGTTCCATGTAAGTCCGAGCAACTGATTCTTTTTCCCAATATACAGAACCACCAGTCCTTCGCATCAGTCGGAGAGTACCCATTTTCCGAATCGCGTTTTGTGCTTTCTCTTTCGCGCCTTTTTTGGCGTAGATAGTTCCGAGTTTTTGGTAAGTATCTGAAAGTTGCCACGTGTCTTGTACGTCTACCTTTTCAATTGCTGCTTCAAGTAATCGGAGTTCTCGTTCTGAGTCAGATTTGCGGCGGTATGTGTTTGCTATTGTGTTTAACCACCGCAGCCGGGTGCCCGTAGGAATATCTTTTAGAAGTTTATCTACATACAAATCCGAACCTTCAATATCATCAGTTAATATCTTCAAAATTGAAAGGAGATATAACATAGAGGTGTCAACTGTCCCTTCAGTAAAATTCGCCTCATACTCTGTTGTCAAGTTTTCGATCGCATCTATTGCTTCATTGAATTCAGATAATCTCAGTATTGCTTGTACTTGCGATTCTACGGGACCGGTTTTCAATTTGTCGCGCAGAAGTTCGATTGCTTTTTCACGTTTTCCTGTTGCAACGTATGCAGATACTAATTCATAATTTGTGTAGTCTAATCCTGATTCATGTATTTTTTCGTAAATTTCAAGTGCCAGTTTAGTGTTCTTAATTCTATTGTTAAAGTAATATGCTACCCGACGAACAAATTCAATTTTTCCTCCGTATTGTGTGTTTTCATCAATCATATCTTTCGCGATTGAAACCAGTTGATTAGTTTCCCCTGCTTGTATAAAAGCTTGAATTATATTTTCATAGTAGTAAGAACCTTGTTGTAGTGTGTGGAAATGTTCTTTTAGGAGAATACTAAGCTGTGTAATTGCTTTTTTTACCTGTCCACTCTGCTGCAACATAGAAGCATAATCACGCCGCATGGTGCCGTCATCTGGCTTTAGTTCAAGTGCTGCTTCATACGCTTTAGAAGCTTCTTTTAATTGTTTTCTACTTTTGTAGAACATCGCTAAATTTTTCTGAGCTTTGAATGAAGTCGGGTTTTTATCTGCTATTTTAACTAATTTCGCTTCTCGTTCCCGTATTAACTTTTGCTGTCTTGCTGAAAGTGTTGTGGATGGTGTATTCCATGTTGGCAGTGCTTGTCCAGACAAGGCGCTTAGGTTTTCAAAACGGGCAGCTCGTTCAATCAGATGTGCTGCATCCTGTCCCCGTCCCAAATTTTTTAGATGTTGACTTAATTGTCTCAGGAAATTCGGGTCACGCTCTGTCATTGCCAAATCCGTAGTTTTCTTCGATACTGCTATTGCATACTGTGTTAGACCGCCACTCTGCAGTTTTTTCGAAAAATCAAAAAGTTCTCTGACCCCGGTAGGGGAATTCAGAAGACTTGTCATCAACTCGCGGACAGTCGTTGTGTTACCAGTATGCATAGCAAGTTGTAAAGTCAGGTTATAATATTGACTGAAATTTCTTGGGTCCGCATGTGTGAGTTCTTTAAGAAGTTCTATTGCAGTATCGTGTTTTCCTGACTGGATTGAGACGAATATAGTGTTTAATTTTAATGTGAGGTCCTCAGGGAATTCCTTTTGCAGTGAATGAAGAACCTCAAGCGCCTTGTCGCGTTTCCCATCCCACCAATTACAGTAGCTGATTGCTAAACCCGGATAGATACGATCTTTTCCGCTCGCAGCATTGTACTTTTCCTGTAAAGTGGCATACAACATATCTTGTTGATCGCTTATCCAAATATTGTTGAAAAACTTCTGCAGAAATTCTAACCGAGTTTGATTAAGATAAGTTGTAGGAGATGGGAAGTTAGTTTGAAAATGTCTATGGCTGCCAGAATAGTGAGATGTGTATGCAAGGCTTGCTACGCGGTTTACATTGGATATACTCGGATTTGTAGTTTCAATATACTTCCAGAAGAATTCAACGGCTTTGTCAATGTGCCCCTCACGCAGAAATGTATTAGAAATTGATTCATAGATACGAGAATATTGGTGTGAAAACTGTGCAGTAGTTGATGCTGGTAATCGAGAGATAATTCTTTCGGCTGCATCCACCTTACCCATCTGCACGTAAACATCAAGTAATCTACTTCTGTTACTAAGATTACTTAGATTTACCCCTTCAAGTTCGTTCAAAAGTTTTTCGGCATCTTTCAGGTTTCCTTGATGATAGAATCGGACTGCATATTCTGAGATATACCAATTCCGCGCATCAGTTGTCAAGCCGGTCATTTTGTCAAGTTGATTTTTGAAAGAATCGTACTTCAGCTGGTTACGCATTGCTAACGTCCCCAATTTTATACCTTGATAAACTAAATTGTTAGGTGAAGCAGCAACCAACTGGTCTACAATTTCATCGGTTTTATCAAGATTATCAATCAAGGTGTAAAGTTGTCCCAAAAGTTCGAGCGTGTGGACATCCTTCGAGTTTGCGGAAACTTTTCCCTCAAATTGACTAATCAGGTCATTTAGTTGTCCGTTATCTTCCAGGATTGTCTTCAATTGCACCAAAGCAGCAGCTTGCGCCTCTTCAAAAGTATTAGGAATCCAGGGCGTTCTACTTCTAACAGAATACTGCTGTGGACGAATCCGATTGGTAAGTGCACTTGCAAGATTAAGTTTATTTGTATTAATGCCAGGCGGACCGTAAAATGCATAGGGAACGTTTGTCGTTAATGTGTCAGTTGTTGTAGATAAACTTGGATCGGACACAGGTTCAGACATTGCTATAATTCGCTGAAAGTGGGGAATTGCTCTTTCTGATTCGTTTATTTCAACAAGTGTAACACCGATTTGGTATAGTGCAAGGTGTGCATCTTTGCCAGAAATTTTTTCTGCCGCACTATCCAATGCAAAAAGTGCTTCTTCTAATAAACCGTGTCGTATCAATAATCTTGCGAGTTTGACTTCGGCTTCAAGCGTTTGATTTTTGGCGTGAAGTACTTTTGACCATGCTTGGACTGCCTCTTGCTCACGCCCGACATCAAATAACAGCTCACCAAGTTTTTGCTGATGTATAGGATCGGGATTTGCCTTAACAAGCCTTTGTTGATATGTAAGTGCCTCTTGGATATCGCCGAGGTCCAGACTTATATCAACAAGTTGGGACAAAAGTTCTGCGTTTTCACGTTGTCGGTCTAAGGCGCGTGCAAGTTGAAACTGTGCCTTTGAAAGATCACCTTCAATGCGATAGACTTGTGCGAGCGCTAAAACTGGGCCTACACCAGATGTATTAGATTTTGCCATCTGCTTCAGTTTTTCTTCAAGTTCTCCGCGTCTCCCTAAGTCATAATATGCTTCGGTAAGGGGTTTAATGAAACTGAGTTTGTCGCTTATATTATCGCTTAATTCCCAGCATCTCCAGTATTGTGCGATTGCTTGTCGCGTGTTTCCTGCAAGGTTGTAAACGGACGCGAGTTCAGATCTAATCTCAATTGCCTCTGGACGCAATCTAATTGCTTGCTTGAAACTTTCAATAGCAGATTCGGAATCTCCAGACTGCTTGGCGATCTGTGCCAACAGTTGATGCCCTTCAGGATTGCGTGGACTGTGCGCAATTACTTGCTTTGCAGCGTCAATGGCAGCTTCAAAATCCATACCTTTCAGATATGCATTTGCGATATTTGCATGGTATTCGCGCGCATTTGTGCTATCAATATCAGTTAAGTGTGTGTAAATTGCAATCGCTTCATCACGCCTACCTTGCTTTGTATAGAGATTTGCTGTCTCACGATTAACAGCAACATCGTTAGGTTGAAGTGCTTTGGCTTTTAAGAGGATTTCAAGGGCATAAGTAGTATTATTTGACTTAAGGTACATTTTCGCGAGGCGCTTCAATTGTGCAAATTTGTCGGCATCAGCGAGTTCAGAGTTATTAAGTTGTCCTTCTGCCGCTTCGATTTTTTCAACGAGCGTTCCTTGCTGCCGATAAAGTTCAATTCGCTGATCGTCCATCTGTTCCGCAAAAAAATCATTGGGAGCAAGTTTAATTGCTTCGTTATATTCTAAAAGTGCCTCATCGTATTGCTTATTGCTCATGAGTCGTTTTGCTAACGCCTCACGAAAACGGTACGCATCAGGCATTAGTTCCACTGCTTTTTTGCTTGCGTCAATTGCTTCGGTAGAGAACTTTTTTGCCTCTAATAATCGCGCCAAACGGTCATAATTCTCAGCAGTCCTCTTGTCATCAGCAACCATCTGATCCCATGTTTCAACCGCTTTTTCACGGTTACCTTGACGGAAATAGAACTCACCAAAATATTCAATGTAATCGAGATTTTGAGGGGCAAGCGAGATCGCTTGTTGATACGCAGCAGCTGCATCTTCCATCCATTCGTGTCCGGTATAAATTTCAGCGAGCGTAAGGTGTGTGCTGGCATTTTGCGGATCTTGATCAATCATTCGCTGATATACTGCCTTTGCCTTGTCCTCATTTTCAAGCTGCAGATATAATTTGCCGAGTTCGCGATAGATACCGAAGTTATCAGGTTGTTGTTCACTGAGCGACTCATATTCAGCGGCTGCATCTGCAAACTTCTCAGCGTTGCGAAGGGCGGTGATAAGACTTAAGCGAAGACCGGTATCTGTTGGGGCGCGTTCTAAGCCTTTCCTATATGTGTCTGTTCCTTCCTCAAGCTGCTGGTTTTCAATATATGCTGCGGCAAGTAAACCGAGTAATTCAGGATCATTCGGGTTTGCTTTGAGTTTATCTTGATAATATGTAATTAGGTCTTTCCAATTTGCATCTGCCGCATAAATTGCGATAATCCTGTGTTGCAGGTCTTTCCTAAGCCAATTGCCTGTGGCAGTTAGACTCAATGCCTTATCGTAATGTTCACGCGCCTTTTGATATGCACCTGTATCTTCATGGATTTTACCGATTTCCCGTAAACTGAGACACCTACGATATGGGTCGTCTTTTTTAGTATCAATAATTGCTTGGTGTTGTGCGATTGCTTGCGGGTAGAGTTCCTTCTCTCGAAAAAGGTCGGCGAGTTCAATGCGTGCAAATACGTTCTGTGGATCAAGTTCAGAGATTTTTTTCCATGCTTTAATAGCATCGTCTAACTTATCTCGACTGAAATAGGCGTGTCCGAGAGTTTTGTAAATTTCTGTTAATTCTTCGGGAGATACGGATTGCGATTGTTCTGAAAAAGTTACGGCTTTGGCTAACTCTCGAATTGCGTCTTCATGTTGGCGTAGTGTTACATATAGCTGCCCCAAGGCGAAATAGGCGTAGTAATTGTTAGGCGCAAGTTCCACGCCACGTTGATATGCTGTAAGTGCTTCCTTATCCTTCCCAAGTCGTTTATAGATATGTCCCAAAATGAGCTGGACGTTTGGGTCGTTAGGTTTAGCCTGTACTTCTGCCTGATAATCTGCGACCATCTTCTCTAAACCATCACCTTCAAGATAAAACTGATAAAGCCGATCAAATGTGCTGCCTTCTTTCGGTTTACGGCTGAGCATCAACTTGTACCGTTCAATGATTTTAGCATCGTTTGTTTCATCTTGTGCAAGGTTAATTGGAGAAAAACATAGGGTAGAGCATATTAGGAATAAAATACATAACACAATTGCGTATTTTTGATGTCCAAACATTGGAAAACCTCCTTGAGAATAGACAAAGTTGCAAATGATTTGGATTGTTCAATGGTTTGTTTAAACTAAAGTTTATAATTACGGTAGATTATAGGATGATTTGAACACTCTGCACTGGCAAGGTTAGGAAGAAATCAACGGTATGAATCATGGCGAATGCCATTTAGGCATTCCCCGCCTTGCCTACCGTGGCAAAGTGTCTATTGATCATAATTGAGACATTTCTGTGGAAAAAGATAGTAAAATATATTTGGTTGTTACTTTTTGTTTTCATCTGTGGTGCTAAGCGTTTTACCAAAGGATGCCAATGTAAATGTATCGTGAAACCAACCAGTGCAATTGCTATGTATATAGGTGATGTCATTTATCACAATACGACGATTGTTAGGAAACTTTTTAAGCAAATCACCACGTAGATATCGTCCGTCATAACGTCTAAAGAAGACCGTGCGTCCTGTTTCTTCTTCAATATAAGCTTCCGCAAGTTCATCACCGTGCTCTTTGGTAATATCAGCATCAAGCACACGAAGACAGTGGAAGGTGTTCTCACCAATCGTAACGTGATATGTACCGGCACCAAACCCTTGACCGTCAGTAAGTTTATAAGAGCCACCAGGTTGCAATTGATAACGTCCATCGTCAACGATTCGGCGTTTGGAATCGGGCCCCCACTGGGCTTCAAACCATTCGTCCCCGATTGTATTGAAAATCCGCCTCCCATCAATTGTATTGACGACTGAAATCCACCTCGTGTGTGTTTCATCAATGGCAACATACATCAAATCTGGGGAGGGCGGCCAGTCCTTCGCAAGCCATTCTTTAAACTGAATTTCCACACAGTCAATATCTCTAATCGTTGCGGGGGCAGTTGGGATCATCTCTGTAACAGCATCTAACTTCTGTGTTTCACCATCATATTCTGCCCACATATAGCGTTCACCCATCTTTGGGATAGCAAACCACCACTGTAATTCTTGGCAATCCACCTCCGTTATGCGTTCGGAACTTTCAACTATCTTGATATCGGGACGAGTCGACGGAAAGGGGTGATCTATGACTTCGCCGGGATGTTCTATTGTGAATTTTTGCTCCATCTCTTTATTTCCTTAGAACGGATTGAACATTTATATTTTTAATGGTTTCAGAGCAAATATAAATGCCAATTTATGTGATTCTTCAGTTAATGTTTTGGTTTAGCAAGTGCTATTATCGCAAGGATTGCACCTACAAAAAATGATCCGATAACTAATACGATAACAAGTTCTAAAGGGCTCATCATCATCATTTTCATTCTCCCTGTTTGCTATTTCGGTGTAAACTTAATTGTGTTTGGGTTAGTTTTCTTTCCAACGTTTAACAGCATCTAATTTTGTTTGTTGCCAATCCGTCCAATCTCTTTTGCCTTCATACCGAACAACGTCATGGATAGTAGCACGCGGTTGATAAGTAATATAGTTTCCTGTATGCCAAGCAAGATTCCGATAAATCATGAAATCTCCCGGCCCCAAATGCACTTGAACTGCCCCAGGAAACTGCTGACAATGTTCTAAATATAACCGTTCTGCCTCAACGTTAGACTGGCCTTCAGCAGGTTTGCGCAATGTAGGGTTGCCAGTTGTCTGTTGTTCGCCGGGCATGTCCCACTGCCGAAGATGGCTACCGGGCACAAACCATGTGCATGAATCCGCATAAATTGCACAGTTAACCTGATTGAAGTGACGCAGATCGTGCCAGACTTCTGCAAGTTTTGCGTTCACGGTTTCATCACGCGCTTCGGGTGGCACCTCAACCACGCCATCACGATGCCAGCCGATATGCCAAGGATGCTCAACGGGTTCAACTAATAATCCCATAATATCAACATGTCCATGCGTGTAGTCATCTCCAAGCAATTTTTGAACAGCATCTCGCAGTTCGGGTAACTCTGTGTAGTCATAAAAAGGTTTCAAATCTAACTCATCACTATAGTTTGACAACGGTTGAATACGTTGCGTCTGCGGTCCATTGAGTTTGTGTGCTAAATGCCGTGCTTTTTCTGCTTCCCTCCGTAAATCGGTCAGAAGAGATGGCGGTACAATCCCTCTAAAAATTAGGTAACCTTGTGAGAGATATTCGTTGACCATATAATCTTGAAAATCAAATGCCATTGTATTCCTAATATGATTAGTCGTGAGTTTTTAAGCGATTCTTCACATTTTCTACCAGCAGATCAGACTATGTCTACAATTCTCTCAGCTATTGTGTTGTTAAACATTTTCGGATGTATTTTGAGTTTTCAATAGCGTGATAACTTACGCATTGCAGCAAGATATAATGCTTTGCTTTGATTATCAAACGGTCCTGGCTTGGATTGATTTTCTGGAAAGTGCGAGAACAGTTTCGCTTCGCTAACTTCGTTGGTATCCAATGGGATGCCTAACTTTTCGACCTCTCCTAAGTAAGCGATTCCCCAATATTCCAGGTTGAACATAAAGCAGTGGAGATAACACAACACTTCAAAATTTTTCAACGTTGCACCTGTCTCCTCCATAAGTTCACGGTGTAACGCTTCTTCAGTCGTTTCTTCAGATTCGATGCATCCACCGGGTAAGACCCAAATATCCTCATCACGCCATTTGCAGAAGAGTATCTGATTTTGTTGATATGCAAGGCAATTGACAAACTTAATTTGTCCTACATTTTTTGGAGGATTATCAAAATAAAGCAACATGTAACCGTCTGGTTCCTCAATTCTTTGAACCATATTTTCACCTTAAGTTCATCAGAAATCTATCCGGCACGGTATGCAGTCAGAGATACCTAAATAGCGATATCCATAAGCTAAGAAGAGACTGTCCAGGATTTTAATATTGTACTACAGACTGTATTTCTATGTCAATATAGAAACGTATGTGCCAGGGTTATTTAGTTTTAGACATTTTAGTCGTTTTTTATCACAATCGTTAATATTTTTGGATATGCAGATATAACGTGATTTTTCACGCTATATCTGCTATACTTCACCTTAAAAAATCTTAACCTTTGAGGTGAAAAATGCCAGAGAAAGATTCTCGACACTTGTTAGATAGATTAGCAGAAATAGAAGAGCCGCGCAAGAAGAAAGGAAAACGACACCCGTTGAACTCAATCCTCGGACTCGTCCTTATTGGTATTATGTCCGGACATAAAGGATATACTTCCACCGCAACTTGGGCACGCTCTCAACCAGACCTTGTCCAAGCACTCGGTTTTACACACAAGACATCGCCTTGTCCCGCAACGATACATAATGTTCTGAAAGAACTAAAAGCTGATGTTGTTGAAGAGACTTTTACAAACTGGGCAAAGGATGTTTGTAAAAGCCGACCTGATTTAGAAGGGTGTTTTGACGTAGTCGCTATAGATGGTAAAACGCTGCGTGCCTCTAAAAAATGTGGTGCGGCAATAAGTCATTTACTCTCCGTTGTTTCTCATGAGTTAGGGGTTACCCTTACACAACAAGGTGTCAGTGACAAAACCAACGAAATACCGGTCTCAACAGAGATCCTCAAGAACTTTGATCTGAACGGTAAAGTCATCACAACAGACGCACTTTTGACGCAGAAAACTTTCTGCCACGCCATCATAGAGGGGAATGGAGATTATGTGCTGCCTGTCAAAAACAACCAACCTGAGCTTTACGATGATATCCAAAAACTCTTTCAAGACGTTCCCGACACGCTTTCTGAGAACGCAACCCACCCTCTATTAGGAGACCCTATTTACACACACGAGACAGTTGAAAAATCACATGGGAGACTTGAGACAAGGTGTCTCAAAGCAAGCACAAGTCTCAACGAACATCTGGACTGGCCGGGGATAGCACAAGTGCTCCAATATCGTTATACGGACAAAAACCTGAACACAGGAGAAGAAACAACCAAAGTTCACTATGGTATTACAAGTCTGACACCCGAAGCAGCATCTGCTGAACGCTTACTTGAAATACGGCGTGGGCATTGGTCAATAGAGAACAAGTCACATTGGATACGCGATACTCAACTCGGAGAAGACGCATCACCTGTCCGATGTGGTGCTATTCCACAAGTTATGGCGGCTTTGCGAAATGCAGCATTAGCCGT
>PYJA01000080.1 GCA_003635185.1 Candidatus Poribacteria bacterium
GCATTTGACTTTGCGCGACAGAGCAAGTGATGTCCTTGTGCGAGGATTGTTGTGAACACTTTGCGTCTATTAAAACCTCTATCAAATATGATCAAACCCGGAGGCACATTGGCACAGATGGATTTCAGCACTTCTCCGCTATTAGCTTGTTCGTCTCCCGGACACATCACCCGGGCAGTCAACGGAAACAGACGCACCCCTTGCGGCGTTTCACAAAGCCACCCGATAGCACCGAACTCGTGTCCGTGATGGAACTTGGATTGGTTCTTATTCCGTTTGTTATAGCGTGTGTTTATGAATAAATGTGTGCCCTCTTGACAAACACCGTCATTGATAGACTTGGTTTCATCATAGGTATAGACACCTTCGCTGAAAGTTGTTTGAACTTGTCTTGTCAAAACCGATGTGAGTTCGTCAAGACACCATTTGGAACGACCCAGAAACTTCGGCAAGGACCAATAGGTTGTTTCAGGTTGTGTGGATAGATATATTTGTGTCATTGTGCCACGATGCGGAGTATTTATCAAACCTTTCACATAAGTGCGAAAATGGTTGAAGTTCGCATTATACTTGAAAACCGGTTGATATTCTGATAACATAGTTTCTAAGTGGGAAAGAGGATCCATTTTGATGTCCTTTCAAAGTAAATATTATACTGAAAGGATACCCTCTTTTCTGCTTTTTGTCTCTAAAAATCTTAAAACTGTCCAAACTATAGTAACAGTAAGTCAGTAAGTTAATTTAATTGAATTCCATTATTCCGTCTGGTCCTTTGAGAATAATATCCGGTTTCAGCAAAACCTTATCTTCAGGTTCTTTCTGGAGACCATTTGGATAAAGCATATATAAAATTCGGCGTGGTAAATGATTCCCTAAATCCGCTAACATCTCCACAGGCTCCTTGAAAATTACTTGCCCACTCGCCTGCGTTTGATAAGCAAACCAATACTTAAGAGAAGAATGAATTCGATTGTTATAGAGCAAATTGCTTGTTGCGACATCAATAACCTTCACCCGCGTTTTAACGGTTGCTCTTTGGCGAGTCGTAATGTAGGTAGATGTTCCTGAAATTCCGGTTTGCCTCCCCTGACGCATCAGAATCCGATTGTCATTCTTGCGTTCTAGTTTTGGCTTACTTACCATTCCCGTGATGATAATGTCAGCATTCAGAGCTTGCCCAACTTTAGCTGCTAATGCGGGGTCCGCGTAAACATCATTTGATGTTAAGCCAAGTTCTTCAATTTTTTCACCGACCGGGCGGACTTTTTCTGATATGTCAAAAACCCATTCCTTGTCTTTCATGATAAGCTTAAAACGTTCTGCCAAATTACCACTAACTCGTCTACTAAGTTCTTGTGCTTCTTCATCCTCAGCAATAAAAGAGATAACCACAATTCGTTGCGCATCGGTAAAAGATGGTGTAGTATCAATATTGGGCTCGGTTCCAATGCATCCAGCGATTGAAATGAGAAGCAAGGGTATTAATAGAAAACTAAAAAAACGCATAATAGAGTATGCCTCCTTGATTATACTTTTGCGATAAGGTGTCTGTGCGTATAGTACACATTTTAGACAGAATCAACGCCAAATGCACCTGCGGTATTGGCGGCGGGCAAAACCCTATGTCTGCCAACAATCCTTGAGTTTTGCGCACAACTCACCTATTGCCACAAGTTTATCACAAATTGTCAAAAAAAGTCAAGGGACAATTTATTTATTTTAGTTGCAATCATTTAGTTTACTGAAAATCGGCACACCAAGTCCATAAGCACACTCGGAGTTGATTCTGTTATGCAACTGCCAAGGCGCGGACTTCTCCGAACTCATGTGCCAACTTCGCCCAAGAACCGCCATTGTCTTCACTCAAAAAGAGTTGTCCGCTCACACTACAGGCTATCAGTAAACCTTCAACACGCGAATTATAACCGAAACACCAAATAGTGCTATTCGCTGTCATCCCAATATCGGAGCGATCCCAACGGATTGCCTCTGAATCCCGTACCGCATCAGTGTCTGGCATATAGAAGATACCGCCCTGGTCACCGGGAGGACCGTTCCCTGCCCCGATAAAAACCTTCGCGTTTTCACCGTTCAAATAGAACGCCGCACGGCAATAGGGCCACGGAAAATGGTCGCGAACCTTCAAAGGTGTCCAATTGTGCATATCTGTGGTAACACAGATATCGTTATTTGTCGCCGCCACAAGCGCTTTTTGTTCCCCAGGAACCACCGTCAGTCCGTGAATATCCAAGCTGCTCAAACCTTCACTACGGTTATCCCACGTTTGTCCACCGTCGGTGCTCAAACGCATACCGTCAATTTCAATTCCTGCATAAACAGTTTCATGGTCTTCTGGATCAACAATAATAGTCGTCACGCGTGGAATAATAGGAATGCCTTCACATTCTTGTGCGAGTTCAGCGTCAAGTTGCGCCCATGTCTCACCGCCATCTATTGTTTTGAAAAATGCGGATGGGCAAGTTCCCGCATAAAGTGTCCCTGGAGCAGTTGGATGAATGGCGAGCGACCAAACTTCTCGGGTGTCCATCTCACTCGGCATGTGTTTCCATGTATCGCCTCCATCTGTACTTTTGACAACGCCTTTTTCAGTGCCGGCATAAAGTATTTTTGAATCTGTTGGATTCACAACGATGGCGCGGACATCTGCTTCTGGAAAGATACCATCACTGGCGCGATGCCAGGTTTTACCGATGTCGGTGCTGCGCCAAATGCTCTGTCCAATTGTTCCTGCATATAGTGTATTTGACATGTATATCTCCTCTTATTAGTTATCGGTTAACGGTTCATTCAGAACTCCTTCGTCAATAATAGTATCTCCTCGTCTGATACTCCATTCTACCGCTGCTGTTTCAATCTCAGATTTGAGATGAAAAGCACATCGATAAAGCGTATTCCCCTTATTTTCAACATATAACATCGGTTTTGCATCAAGAATTTTACTGTTTTGATATGTCAGCGTTAGGGTAAGTGAATGAACACCCTTTGCCTCGCTTGGAACCGCAATAATTTCCCAATAATTTGGATGAATCGGGTTAGGGAGAATGTGTGTGGCATAAGTTCCAAGGTTCCCTTCAAATGCATTATAGTTATAAGTGATAGATTGCTGAGAAAAGCGTTGATTTTCAACTTGTAGGCTTGGCATAAGCATCACACGTTGGACGTCATTTCCAAAAGTAGGAATATCTAATGAGGCAGTTCCATCGGTAGTTTTGAAGGGTAATGCCTCAACAAGGATCTCCCCTGTGTTAAATAAATAAGCGACCTTGATGTTGACATTAGCGTTCCGTCGTGTAGAAAAACTGAGATTTAGACCTGCTTGATCTGCTGTTGCAAGCTTATATTCAATAGCGTGCGCGGCAAAATTGGCAAGTTTTTTATTTTTTCCCAGAACCGGATAGGCGTCATGGGTAAACAACGGTTGTATCACCGGTGTCAACGTGTGATATCCGAAAGGTTTTTCGAGAGTTCCAAGGACCCGCCACGTAGTAAGGTAATTTGTAACTTTCCAGTCTGCGAAGATATCTGAAAATGTCCGAGACGTGCCGCGTGTCTGCAGGGTACGTGTAATTCCCAAAATTCCGTCTAAAGGGTTTTTCACAAGCGCAGCGATGGTTTGTCCACCCCCATAATGATCGTGGAGATATAACATAAAAAGAAAAGAGGCACCGTAGTGGGCAAGTAGGTTCGTCTGACTCATCTGCGACCAGTCGGTCAGTGAGATGTTTGGTGTCTTCTGAAAAGCATTAAGATGTTGGTAGAGATCGTATCCACATTGAAAAGCTGCATAATCAGCGCACCCTTCGTCTATCCAGGTTTCTTCGTTTGGAGAATGTTTCCAATGGATAAGGTGTTGAAATTCATGGGCAATGACAGCCTGCAGCGCATTAGAATTCGCCGGATTACTTTTGGAGTGGATATATAGAATATCAGCCTCGTTGCTATGCAGTGGTCCGAGGGTTGGGTGATGCAGCATACCTCTGTTCTGATCAATCGGTAAAAAGTATCCGGCTGTTGAGTGATGTGTGTTATTATCACGGATATTAAGAAAAAGCAGGATAACTCTTTGATTTCTGTCAATATCTGGTGGGGGTCCGAGGCTTTCCGTTAAGATGTCGTATATGCCGCGCCGTGGATCAGCTGGCGTTGCTGTCTCAAACGCTGTTTGGATAGTTTGAACTGTGCGTGCTGTGACATTTTCTTGCCATTCTGAGTCCTCAACGAAAATATAACAGTGGGGACCGCTTGCCCGCAGCGTTGCATTGATTGTATATTGCTGTCTTCTTGCGAAATCGATAGCAAAAAAAGTACGTTGGAATCCGATGGAGAGCGCAGGTGCTGCGGGGTGTGCTGGTGCGGTTGCAACATTTGTCAACAGTTCGGGAGGCATATCCATTTTTAGGTGTGGCGTTCCACAGCGGAATGCTTCACCGGACTGTGCAAAGAAAATTAGCATTACAAAGAGAACAGTGATGATGGTATATCGCATTTTGTGATAGTTTTCAGTTATCAGTAGTCAGTTATCAACCACACCCAAGACAGCGGCATGGCTGGTATACCTGCCACGGCAGCACCACAAAGAAATGGAAGTCAGAGGACTGTTAAACCATGAAAAACAAGCATACCCCCGCACAAATGATGCGGGGGTATAGGGTAATTATTCATCAGAAGATGGATCTCCATTCCAAGCACAACAGGGAGTTATGAACTCTTCCGGATCAATGAAATTAAACTCTGCGCCAACAACACCGGGAACTGTTTGTAACAACTGCAGAATTGGCAACAAATCAAGAACATCCTCACCAAGATAAATGACTTCCCGAAAATGCTCCCACCTTGTCAACACAACGGGGGTATACCCCAAGTTAACAAGAAGGATATTAACAGGCGCTATAGGAATATCCTCCATACTCACCATTTCCCAGGCTTCCTGGTCATACTGCACCACCACCGTCCCAGGACGATATTCACGAGTGTCATCAGTAGTTGATCCTGTGTCAGAGTTGCCGGTCCCCATTATGGGATCTATAAGAGGCATTTGTTTTTCACACCCCATCAACACAACAGTCAACATACCGAACACAGCAACAAACACGAGCATTGCTCTCAATACATACATACGAATCCTCCTATATACAACTAAACATACATACTAACACAATAAAAAAGTAAAAGTCATGCTAAAAAAACAACATTCCACCCCAATATAACACACCAAAGCCACACTCCTCCGTGTGCTATCTTTCCACACCAAAGAATTCATCGGTGGCAAATAGTTGAAAAATAATTTGAGAATAGACAAAACTTGTATAATATTACTTAGCATGTTCATTTATCACGAGGTTTACTTGATACATATAACAGATATCCTGTCATTTACCTGAACAAGGAAAAAACTTGACAAAAAGCAGAAAAAATGTATAGTATGTTCAGTGTGTTCATCCTATACATAACACACTTAATTCTAACGAGGAGGATTACAGCACAATTTAACCGATAACTGACTACTAAAAACTATTGCTTGAGGCGTTCCTGTATTTCATCATTATCAGGTTCGATAGTTTGGGCTTGCTGCCAAACACCGCGCGCTTTTTCAGGTTCACCGTTTTTGAGATAGGCATCGCCAAGATGCATCAAGATTTCAACATTGTCGGGCATCTGTTGATTCGCATTTTCTAACGTTGTGACAGATTCCGTGAAACGTCCCTGTTTAAAGAAGACCCAGCCGAGACTATCAAGAAATGCTCCGTTGGTTGGTGACCTTTGGAGGGCGCGCTTTATCAGCGCTTCTGCTTCATCAAGATTTGTTCCTTGTTCTGCATAAAGATAGCCGAGTGCATTGAGTGCATATTCATGGGCGGGTTCGATCGCAAGCGTTTGGCGTAGATATTTTTCTGCTTTTTCGAATGCCCCCATCGTCTGATAAACAGCGGCAATCCCATAAATTGCACCGATATGTTCTGGATTGTCTGCAAGGAGTTCCGCGAAGGTCTCTTCGGCTTTCTCAAGTTTTTCAAAAAGAAGATACACATTTGCCAGCGCATACTGAGCTTTTATCACAATGTCTTTATAATAGGCTCGTTGGGCATTATTTTGAGGATTATTGATAAAATCCTTGGAAAAGAAGATCGTTCGTCCAAGATATTTTTCTGCATCTTGAATGAGCGTTTGAGAGTCGCCCAGATCATCCTGTGATTCTCCATCCTCCGACATCAGCGCACGCTGAGCAAGTTCCTGAAAAGCCAGACCGAGTCCGAAGTTTCCAATAACGTCTTGTGGGGCTAAAGCAAGGATTTGCTTAAAGGTTTGTGGTTCCTCTGCGAATTGCCCAGTATTAAGATAGAGCTCCCCCAAAGTCCTAAGTGCCTCCAGATCGTCCGGTTTAATTTTTACGACCCGTTGGTAAGCATCAATAGCTGCTTGCGGCTTATTTGTTCTTCGATAGATATTACCAAGATACCTGTGAAATTCAGGTTCAAAAGGTAAAATACGTGTTAGTGCTTTATAAGATGTTTCTGCAGTTGCATAATCACGGAGACGGTATCCCAAATTGGCAAGCATCTGGTGTGCGCCGAGATGATTGGGGTCTAATTCAATAACTTTTTTGGCAGTTTTCAATGCCTCCATCACATTTCTTCCACCTGCATGAGATGCACGGCGTAATAAAATTTGTGCAAGTTGCCAGTTGGCAGGAACGTGGGATGGGTTAAGCTTGAGTGCTTCAAGTGTATCCTCTTCAGCACCGCGTATATCCTCCATTGGATAAAACAGAAGTTGTCCGCGTTTGTACCAAACGTAAGCAGAATCAGGGACCTGTTTCACTAAAGCATCATATATACGTTTTGCGGCACCTAAATCTTCGCCCACACTTTGTAGGTAGATTGCGTGCATCAACTGTGTGTAAACCTGTTTTGCTTTTTCGGATTCCTCTGTTAATGGCACCTGCTCTGCTGTTGTATCGGGAATTAATTCTTGTGCAGTCGTCATTTTCTCTGTTGAGAAAAGACACACTGCGCTTAACAGGATTAAAAATATCCATAAGTTGCTTTTCATAATCGTTCTCCTTATCTGCTTTAATAACCTAAATTGCCACATAGTAGCATAACCTATTAGATTGTGTTTGTGAGTTGCACAAACTGACAGTTTGTCCTACGAAATCTTGCGAAAAAACGTTATACTCCTTGAAGGTTTGATCCTAACAACTATCCTTCTATACTGCTATTCGAATCGGTATCCGATATTTTACCGACATCCACAAGTGTCTCATCCTCTTGTAAAGTCATGAGTCGGACGCCCTGCGTTGTGCGCCCAATTGAACGAATGTCGCTAACAGCCATACGCGTAATATACCCTGTAGAACTAATAAGAACCAATTCATCTGATGTCGTAACCAGCTTAGCAGAAACAACTGCGCCATTGCGTGTTGAACGTTTAATTGCAGTCAATCCAACGCCGCCCCGCTTCTGCGAACGATACGCCGCCAATCCTGTGCGTTTGCCATAACCGTTTTCCGTTACAATAAGCAGAGAATCTTTTTCATTTGCGGAGCAAACCATGTCTACGACAAAATCGTCTTCACCAAGCCGGATGCCGCGGACACCGCGTGTGCGGCGCCCCATGCTGCGGACATCTGATTCCTTAAATCGTATAGAATTCCCGTTATGACTAACCAGGATGACATCGTAATTTCCATCGGTCAGGTGGGCCCCAATTAATTGGTCTTCTGTATCTAAGTTAATCGCTATAATTCCGCTGGAGATGGGATTTCTGAATTCACCCAATGGAGATTTCTTTACAATCCCGTATTTTGTCGCCATAAGGATATAGAGGTCCTCATTAAACTCACGAATAGGTAAAAACGCTGTAATAGTTTCCGCGTCACTTAATTTAAGCATATTTACCGCTGCTCTGCCAGCGGCTTGACGCGAACCTTCCGGTATCTCAAAAACTTTTAGAACAAAACACTTACCGAAACTTGTGAAAAAGAGTAGGGATTGGTGCGCCGTTGCGATAAGCAGTTGTTCCAAGAAGTCTCCGTCTTTCGGGTTACCGCCTTTGATGCCAACCCCACCGCGATTTTGTGTTCGATACGTATCCATCGGAATCCGTTTGAGATATCCAGAATGTGTAAGTGTAACAACCATCTCTTCATCAGCGATGAGGTCTTCCATCTCAAAACTTTTGATCTCCGAAACGATCTCAGTGATGCGATCATCTCCATGATCCTCCTTCAATCCTTCCAATTCTTCTCTGATGATGTTGGTAACAAGGTCCTCACTGTCAAGAATTGCCTTGAGTTCAGCGATACGTTCCAAGAGGTCACTGTATTCCTCGTTAATACGTTGTCGCTCCAATCCTGTTAACTGACGTAAGGTTAGCCCCAGCACCTCGTTCGCCTGAATTTCAGAAAGCTCAAACTGTGTTTGTAGTTGCTCTCTTGCATCTTGCGGAGTCTCGGCAGTTTGCACCATGTCAATAACCTCTTCTAAATGCTCAAGCGCGATACGGTATCCCTCTAAAATATGGGCGCGGCGTTCACTTCGTGCCAAATCAAACTGTGTTCGCCGCCGTATTACCTCCCGCCGATGCATCAAGTAGTAGTGTAAAATCTCGGGGAGCGTTAATATTTTAGGAAGCCCTTCAACAAGACAGAGAAGGTTTGCAGGAAAAAAATGCTGCATCTTTGTGTGCTTGTAGAGCTGATTTAAGATAACTTGTGGCACTTCCCCACGCTTAAGTTCAATAACGATACGAATCTCCTCATCAGATTCGTCTCTGATATCCGAAATGCCAGCAATCGTCTTACTGTTTACCTGATCAACTATCTGTTGAAGCAGCAGATTTTTCTTAATCTGATAGGGAATTTCAGTAACTACAATTTGCTCACGGTCTCCACGAGATTTATCGTGCGTCATCGGTTCAATTTCCACTTTCGCCCGCATCGTCATACTCCCTTTACCGGTAGCATACATATCTTTGATTCCTTTTTTCCCAACGATAATTCCAGCAGTGGGAAAATCTGGTCCCGGGAGAAATTCCATCAGTTCCTCAACGGTGGCATCTGGAAAATCAAGCACGTGCAGGAGAGTATCCACGACCTCGTTGAGGTTATGCGGTGGTATCTTTGTTGAATAGCCTATACCAATACCGTCAGTACCATTTACAAGCAGGTTCGGAAGAAGACCGGGCAGGACGGTAGGTTCTTCTAAGGATTCTTTATAATTGGGTTGAAAGTCAACAGTATCCTTATCAATATCCAGCAGAAGTGTTTCAGCAATCTTTGAAAGTCGGCACTCGGTGTAACGCATTGCTCCTGCGGGGTCATCGTCAATGGATCCAAAGTTCCCTTGTCCATCAATTAAGGGATAACGTGTGCTGAATTCCTGAGCAAGACCTACGAGCGTGCCGTAAATCGGACCATCGCCGTGTGGATGAAAGTTCTTCATAACCTCTCCAACAACAGCAGCACATTTATCGTAGGGGCGACTACTCGTGAGATTGATCTCTCCCATAGCATAGATGATTCGGCGTGCACTCGGTTTCAAGCCATCCCGCACATCGGGAATTGCTCTATTCGTATTTACACTCATCGCGTACGTGAGGTATGAGGTCTGTAGTTCGGTTTCTATTGACCGTCTAACGATGTTTTCTTCTTGCATCTATTTCTCTTTTATTTACCATACACTATATGGTATTTATCTGATGTTATTATACAACAGAAACAGCAGAATATCAACTATATTTTTATGCAGGGTTATTTAGTTTTAAGAATTTTCCGTTATTGAGGTTTACTCAAAGTTAATACCCCCAGGCCGGTAGGTGCGGTTAGAAACCGCACCGCATCCAACAGGGAAAGTCGCTATAAGGGTTTTTGATCCAAATCCGGTGCGGTTAGAAACCGCACTACCGGCCTGGGGTATATAGCAGGTGTTAAAAATTCGTCCGAAAAACCGAAAACTAAATAACCCTGATTTTATGAAATTTTTGTTGACAAATATATTAACTTTATTGTATCCTACATACAGCACAAAACACAGAAGGAGAACACAGTTATGAAAGAAAGACATTCAAAACTTCACAGTGTCGCCTTTACCCCTTCAGAATTTGAAAAAATAAAGAAAGTTGGATCAGAGTTCAACGTCTCTTTTGCAGATGTCGTGTGTGAATGTATTAAACGCGAACTGCCACGACTCATTGATAGAGAAAACAAAAGAAAACAAGCACAGCAAAATAAAGGTGAATAGAGACTGTATCTATGTTTAGCCTATCAGAAATTTTCAGAATACTTAGGAGATAACCGATGAAAACAATCCTCGTCCTCTCAATACTTTTATGTATCATTGCACACTCGGCACACTCCGAACCACCACAGAACAGTGTTGAAACAGACATCGCAGTCATAAAAACCGAAATCAAGAACCTAAAGGAAAGCATGAATACCGGTTTTGCTAATGTTCAGAATAACTTTGACAGACAAAACAACATTATTATTGCCTGTATCGGTATCCCAATGATCATCCTTACCATCGGCGCAACGATATGGGGAATATTAGCACACAGAAGAAGTAGAAAAGAGGACACACTCCAAAATCAGATAGAAACACTCAAGAAACAGCGGATTGTTAGTTAAAAGCAAGCATTTCCTCGCTTTTACTGTGCGTAGAATACTGGAATGACCTTATCAATGTAATAGATCGAACTGTGTAGGAGTCAGGAAGCTCAAATATATTCGAGTGGTTTTGTTAGGTTTCGTCCGCTTCTATGATATTCTGTAGTATAGTGAACTTTGAAATAGGTAAATGCGTAAGTCCTAACCGAATTATGACCCGTAAACGTCAAGTTCAACTTGTGTGCCATAGCGTTCTATAAAAGCACGGCGCGGTTCCACAGAATCGCCCATCAGCAATGTGAACATCCGTTCAGCTTGCACAGCATCCTCCAACGTCACCTGTAATAGCACACGCGCATCTATCTGCATTGTCGTCTCTTTTAATTGCTTCGTATTCATTTCGGCAAGCCCTTTGAAACGCGTAAGCGTCATGCCGATGTTTGCATTTGATGCAAGGATCGAAAGAAGTTCTCCCACAGAGGTAGCAGGCTGCTTTTCATCCGATTTATTAGATACACTAAACAGCGGGGCATTCTCTGACATCTTCCCATCAAAGTCTTCGGGTTGAATTCCAAGGTCTTTAACACACTGAATGTGAGGTAACAGCTCAGCATGTATCGCAGCATTTGATTTTACTTGGCGTTGCATCATGCTTTCAACAGAAACTTCCGTATTACCGGTTTCATCCGAATCAGCCCCATCATCAGTCTGAAGTGGTAGTTCAATTTGTTCCGCGCCATCCTCTTGCGATTGAAGAATATCTGAGATGGTATTTACTGGGTCTTCTGGTATTTCGTGTGGTTCCATGATATCCGATTCAGATGCTTGTTGATCTTGGATCGGTTCCCATAGGTATTCTATCAGTTCTTGGCGTGTTCGGTTTCCACGACCGCTCAATTCGGATAGGCCTTTTTCAATACAAGAGAGTGCCTTAACGCAAGCAACCGCTTCCTCTGGAGTATAAGGGTTTTCACGCCTGATATTCTTTATCTCTTGAGACCCTGCGGCTGATTCAAGCATGTGTTCTTCCAAAGCATCCTCGTCTTGAAGATACTGTGATCGACGCCCTCTCCTAATTTGGAAAAGTGGTGGCTGGGCAATGTAAAGATGTCCTTCAAGGATTAACTGTGGCATCTGGCGAAAGAAAAACGTCAATAACAGTGAACGAATATGTGCCCCGTCTACATCTGCATCTGCCATAATAATTACCTTGCCATACCGCAATTTTTCTAATGAAAAATCCTCTGCACCAATACCGGTGCCGAGGGCAGTAACAATGTCTACGATCTGTGCATTTCTTAAAATCTTATCTAAACGTGCTTTATCAACATTGATACCTTTACCTTTTAAAGGAAGAACAGCTTGAAAAGTACGATCACGCCCCTGTTTTGCCGGACCACCGGCAGAATCCCCTTCAACAAGAAAAATCTCTGTTTTTTCCGCGTTACGTTCAGAACAATCAGCAAGTTTACCAGGCATTGATGCTGAGTCAAGGACACCTTTTCGGCGAATAATGTCACGAGCATTCCGTGCCGCTTCCCTTGCTTGTGCAGCCTGAATACTTTTGTTAATTATACGCTTAGCAAGTGCCGGCTGTTCCTCTAAATACCCCTTCAGTTGCTGGTTCACAATACTCATGACAATACCTTCTACTTCGGTATTGCCGAGTTTTGATTTTGTTTGCCCCTCAAACTGCGGTTCGGGAACTTTTACACTAATAACCGCCATAACTCCTTCTCGGATATCCTCTCCCGTAAGTGAAATTTTTACGTTCTTCAATAAGTCGTTGTCTTTACTATAGGTATTGAAAGTCCGCGTTAAGGCATTTTTGAACCCGCTTTCATGAAAACCACCTTCTGTTGTCCGAATATTGTTCGCATACGAGAAGATGTCGTCTTTTGAATAACCAGTATTATACTGAATTGCGACCTCAACCCGAACATTGTCCGTAACACCTTCAAGGTATATCGGTGTATCATGGAGGACCTCCTTATTCTCATTTTGGTAGATAACGAACGAAGCGATACCACCTTCATAGTGATAAACAGTTTCTGCTTCATCCTCTGGTTGTCCAGTTCTAAGGTCTTTAAATCTAATACGAACCCCCCCGTTGAGAAAGGCTAATTCACGGAGTCGTCCCTTCAGGGTTTCAGCTTGAAATTCAAGCGTGTCAAAAATCTCATGATCAGGCATAAATGTTGTTACTGTTCCGTTGTTTTTCGCTTCACCAATTACCTCTACATCTTTTGTGGGTATCCCGCGTTTATACTGCTGCTGGTAAAGTTTACCTTCCTGTGCAACTTGTACTCGGAGCCACTCCGAAAGTGCATTCACACAGGAAGCCCCTACACCGTGTAAACCACCAGCGGTTTGGTACCCGACATCTGCACGTCCATCAAACTTACCACCTGCATGAAGCGTTGTCATCACGACCTGAAGTGCAGACACGCCTGTCCGATGTTCACCAACAGGAATACCACGTCCATCATCAGAAACTGTGACGCTCCCATCTTCGTTGAGTGTAATTCTAATCTCTGATCCGTATCCTGCACCGAACTCGTCAATAGAATTATCAACAAGTTCCATCACAAGATGATGTAGTCCAGCAGCACCAGTACTACCAACATACATCCCCGGCCGTTTTCGAACGGCTTCTAACCCTTCTAATATTTGAATAGACGACGCGGTATAATCATTTGACATTATCTATAAATCCTCATTAGGTTGTTGGTTATATCAATCGGAAGTATGAATAGGTGAACAGTATGGAAGAACAGGTTTCTGGATTTTGCTACGTTAAATCCAACCTACAGATTATCATAAATCACAACAAATTTCCGATTATATTTTTAACTATAAGTTATAATTTTTACTTAATTTAACGACGTTTTTCAGATCAATCTGTAGTAAATAAAGTATCACCAGATTTTCAAATAAAAATTTGTATTTTCTATATTCATTATACCACAATTTTCTATTTTTTGTCAACCTATTTTTTATCTATTTTGTGAAATATTTTACAATTTGCATTCTGTCCAATATTTGTTACTATCTCGTAGTTTCGGTATAAGTGAATTGTGTTAAATAAAGTGTTTTTAAAGCCGTCCGCAACTCAGAATCGTTTACAACCGAAACAGCAGCTTCAACCTGTTCTTGCACCTCAGGTGGTACAGGCTTAGCAACTCTTTCAGAAACCTCTGAATCTGATTTATCTGTATTTTCAGTGGGTTTCAACTTAGAAATGTTTGGGTTCAAACGAAATCGCATGTCAGTTATCTTGATTTCCTTAGAAGGTTTACGCACTCCTGCATTCAGATCATCAAGATTTTTTTGAAGTTTTGACAAAATTTGAGTTTTCATTGCAGATAATTCAGTCCAGCAGGTTGAATGTGCGACTTCAACTTTCAAAACCCCATTTAATAAGGAAACCGGGACACTTTGCGATGCAACAAATGTCCCAACAATCGATTCCCAATCATCAATAATTCGCCTTACATGGAGTTTATCAGTCCAACCGTCTCGTTGACGTAGTAAAATTTCTATAGCCCTTTTTACTCTTACTGTTCTCTGCTGTATTACCGGACTTCGTTTTTTTCTACGATATTTTTTTAAACGCATTCCTCTACCCACTCAAACTTAAATTAAAACATCATCATATAACGTTTAATTATAATTAACGATTATACCATTTTCAACTATTAATAGGTGAACATCTGTCAGTTCATCACCCATCACGTCCTTATCAGTAGCGGTAATTACAGTCTGTGCATTGACATCCTGTAGGTACGCTAATAGGTATGCGCGCCTTTCCATATCCAACTCCGACAGGACATCGTCCAGCAGAAAAAGCGGTGCTGCGCCAGTATCTTCCCGAATAAATTCCAGTTCCGCAAGTTTTAGCGCGAGGGCTATTGTGCGGCACTGTCCTTGAGAAGCAAAGGTACGTGCAGTTTCACGTAGAGGTGCCTCATCACCGTTAGATGTTTCTAAAACCAAGGTAAAATCATCACGATGTGGACCAATCAGTGTTACACCACGCCGCAGTTCATCTCGACGTGCTTTTGCCAAAGCATCTTGAAAATGAGCCGAAAGATTCGCAATATCAGAAAGTTCTGTGATAGTACACTCAATTCCTGGAATATATTGCAACAAAAGCCGTTCCTGTTCCCCTGTCAACGAAAGATGTGTTGTCTCTACAATCCCACTTAGGCGCGCTAATGCAGCATGCCTCGCGCCAATCAATGCAACACCCGATTCAACAAGGAGCCCATCCCAAATAGCTATTTCTTCGACCAATTCTTTTCCGACACTCAATCGCTTTAATAGTGCGTTCCGGTGCTGCAAAATTCCACGATAGCGTTGTAGTTCCTCCAAATATTCTCGATTCAACTGGGATAAAAATAGATCAAGCCATCGTCTGCGGGATGTAGGGGGACCTTTTACAAGCTCCAAAGATTCAGGTGCAAAAACTACGACATTGAACTGACCTATCCAGTCCGACCGTCTTTGTTGTAGAACTCCATCTGTTTTGAGGCGGAACGGACCTTGACGTGGCTTCACTGCCTCAAGTTGTATGAGTGAATTAGGTCTCTTATCACTACGGAAATATCCTATAACCGCAAATCCTTCTGATTCATGTCGTATTAACTCAGCAGTTGCATTTGCACGGTGCGATTCACCGGTGCAAAGAAAATAGAGCGATTCCAGTAGACTTGTTTTGCCCATTGCATTTCTTCCAACAACTAATGTCACAGGAGAATGAAATGTAATGTCACACACTTCATAATTCCGAAAATTCCGCAGGCATAATCGCTCCAAGTACATTTAAACCTCATTATCCTAATTATGTTTTTAGAATCTTTAAAACAATTTTTAAAGATTTTGAAATTGCTTTAGAATTCTTTTATAAAACTCTGCTTTGTTAAACTGGAATTCTGTATGTCTTATATTATGTACTAAATTACAATTAAAATTTAAATTGTACCTTAGTAGTAATAGTAGGGGTTGATAATATGTTAATAACTGCTTTAATCCCTTATGGGTATTGACGGTATCGCTGATAATAACTTGATAACAACTTTTATACTTATTAACAATTTATCAATGCGACTGATGAAAGTAAAAGTTATTAACAATTTATCAACAATAATTTTGGAGTTATTGCCAAGTTATTATCAAGTTATTATCAAGTTATTATCAATAATTTTGGGGTAGGTATTCAGTGCTTTAACTTTGATTATATCTGGGTTTATAGGACTTAATGCTGTCAATTTCCTAAAGATTTTTAGATTATGTCAATTCATCAGTTAAAAGTCGGACAAGCTTTTTTATTTCCTTGTCTTCAAGTAGTTTTTCAACTTGTTCGTAAGCGTACGTGATAGTTCTATGGTTTTGCCTATTAAATGCATCTGCAATATCTAACAGAGAAAGCTGCGTGAGTTCTCTGCACAGGTACATTGCGATTTGGCGTGGGAAAACAAGAACTTTTGTTCGCTTTGCAGAAGTTAGGTCATCGCTGTCTAATTGAAAATGATCAGCGACAACTTTCTGTATTGCTTCTGCTGTAATAACTTTTTGCCGCAATCCTCTGCTAATCGGGGTTGTGTCATTTAGTACCCTGCGTGCAAAGTCAATATCAAGTCGTTCATCAAGAATTGAAGCTTGCGTTGTGAGGCGTACTAATATGCCTTCCAATTCACGAATATTTGCTGTTACCATTTCTGCAATGTAGCTTAGCACTTCATCGGAAATATCCTCAAAATCTTGGTCTTGACATTTTCGCTGTAGAATTGCAAGTCGGAGCTCATAATTGGGCTTATCTATTTCTGCTACCATGCCCCATTCAAAACGTGAACTGAGCCTTTCTTCAAGGTTTTCAAGCATACTCGGTGACCGGTCACTCGTCATAACGATTTGGTTAGAATTCATATATAACTCGTTGAAGGTATTAAAAAATTCTTCTTGCGTGCCTTCTTTACGTGCAAGGAATTGGATATCATCAATTAGTAACAGGTCCGCTGTTCTGTATTTTGTGCGGAATCCTTGTGCTGAATTTCGATACATGATAGACTCAATAAATTCGTTCATAAACGTTTCTGAGGTGACATAAAGCACTTTCCGTTTTGGCGTAATATCTTGGACTCTATTGCCGATAGCATGGAGGAGATGTGTTTTTCCGAGTCCTACGCCGCCGTATATAAAAAGTGGATTATATTCTCCTCCTAAGTTATCAGATGCAGCGAATGCAGTCGCATGACAAATCCGATTGCTCTGTCCAACAACAAAATTATCAAAGATGTAGTTCGGATTTAAGTTTGCTGTTTCAGGCGTGTCTTCTTCAGAACTATGTACAGTTTTTTCCGGTTCAGGCGTTTTAGCAAGTGATTTATCCACTAAAATTTGCAGCTTACAGCCGTTCCTTGTTTGCTCATCTAACACCTTCTTAATACCACTGAGAAATCTGTCCTCTATTTCGTCTTGTGTGTAATCGGAAGGAACAGCAATGATAAAAGACTCCTCGGTGAGTGAATGTGGGGTAGCTTGGCGTAAATAAATATCGTTGAGGGCAGTTTCACCAAGTTCCTCAAGTATTGTTAACCAAAGTGAATCAGGGGTGTGTTGCATGAGAATGTTCCTACCTATTGAGGTTGCCAGCTGTCGGTGCCATGTTATTAAAATGTTTATAAATTTACTACAAAGAAATATGCATGACGCGGACATGAAGTATATCATTTTCTGGATTTAAATAGCAAGTTAAATTGGCGAAATTTTACGCTAAAATTATATTTATGTATGGAGAAAATTTGAAGGTTTAGAATTAAAAATATAGATATTATATAATGACCAAATTTTTCCAAGTTATCAGGTAAAAGTTTGATTTTAGCAAAATCCACCAAAATACTTGCTACTATTTATTAACGTGAATTTTGTGCAATAGATACCGCCTCTTTACAATTATTATGCAGAAAAATTTGACAAACTGTGAAAAATCGGGTATCCTTTTTATTAAGATAGATGAAGATATATTGCATAATTTCCATGTGTCCGATTAAGAAATAGAGAGGAAAAGTATTATGAAGCGTACGTACCAGCCGCATAGGCGGAAACGCAAGAACAAGATGGGATTTCGGAAACGTATGTCTACCCGTGATGGTCGGAAAATTCTCGCGCGCCGCAGGGCAAAAGGTCGAAAAGTCCTCAGTGCGTAAAGTTACTTTGGAACAGTTTAAAAGATGCCACGTACTTTTAATTTACCTCGCTTTTATGAAAGTCCAATTATTTCTGTTGTTAAGGCATCGCGACGGAATATGGATACCCGTAAGCGCGACCTGTCCCCCTCCATTTTAGATTTTGGTCCTGTCCGTTTTAAGATTGCTCGCCACTTTGGGTTCTGCTATGGTGTGGAAAATGCTGTAGAGATAGCATATCGAGCCCTTGAAGAGAACCCGGATAAGCGGATTTTTCTGTTATCTGAAATTATCCATAATCCGCGTGTAAATGAAAATTTAAGACATCACGGCGTACAATTTCTCTCTGATACTGAGGGAAATTCGTTACTTCCGTTTGATGTTTTAGTGCCTGATGATGTTGTGATTGTACCGGCTTTTGGCACAACGTTGGAAGTTGAGGCAGAATTGAATGAACGCGGTGTTACGCTTTCGTCCTACAACACGACATGCCCGTTTGTTGAAAAAGTGTGGAAGCGGAGCCAAGAGATTGGTAAGCAGGATTACACCGTGGTTGTGCATGGTAAACGGTATCATGAAGAAACCCGCGCTACATTTTCGCATGCGCAAGCGGAGGCACCTGTTGTTGTCGTTCGCGATCTTGCGGAAGCGGAAAACCTCGCAAAAGTGATACGCGGCGAAGCAGATGCAGACTTTTTCTTTAGAAAGTTTGTTGACCGCTATACCGAAGGTTTCCATCCAGATATTAATCTTAAACGTATCGGTGTTGTCAATCAGACCACGATGCTTGCTACAGAGACGCAAGCTATCGCTGATCTGTTGCGACAGGCTATTATTACAAGATACGGTGAAGAGAATCTCTCGGAACATTTTGCTGATACGAAGGATACGCTCTGCTATGCCACGAAAGAGAATCAGGATGCGACACTTGCATTGATCGCTGAAGGCGGGGATGTTGCGGTTGTTGTGGGTGGCTACAATTCATCTAATACCAGCCATCTTGTAGAACTTTGTGAACATAAGCTGCCGACCTATTTTGTACGTGACGCGGAGGAGTTGCTTAGTCCAAAACAAATTCGCCATCTGTCACTTGAAACAAAAGGGGTGCAAATAACAGCGGATTGGTTACCGACTGGACATCCCGATGGTAGTCCGGTTGACATTGTTTTGACTGCAGGGGCATCTTGTCCGGATATTTTGCTTGATGAAGTGTTGCGGAAGATTGTTGGATGGTTTTCGGGGACGCGCTCGGTGGCGGATGTGCTTGCGCCGTATCAGTAGACAGGTTGGAAAACGAAACAATTTCGAATCTATTTGAGGGTTGGCATATAGCAACTGATAAGCAATTATATTGTATGAAATAATGTAAATTTTCATGGGAAATATCATGTCTAACGCAAACAATCATAATACATCTAATGTAGAAGAAATTATTCAACTCAGAACAAAAATGGAAGGTGTTGATAGGGAACTTGGTCAGGTAAAATTACGTTTAGATGATCGGGTAAACGAAGTCAAGGAAGATCTCAAAAATGATATCAGAGAAGTTAAGGGCGATCTCAAGGTAGACCTCCAGGGAGTTAAAAGCGACCTGAAAGATGATCTTCAAAGTGTCAAAGACGACCTCCATAATAGAATTAGTCGATTAGAAACACGTTTACGTTCAAATGTAACTATAGCTGTTGCTGTTGGCAGCGTTGTTACAAGTGCCGTTGTTGCCCTGATTGTTGCGTTTCTCAATTGACAAAGGAGATTAACAATGCCAGATAAAGCACCGGGATTGGAAAAACATACTCCTACGCGTTTAGATTGGCTTGCGGTCATATTAAATGCTCAGTTTGGTTATGATAATGTAGCATCTGATAGGTTCACTTTGTCTTATCTGCCTGGAGTAGATGGAAAGAGTCTCTCTGTCATTGTCAAACATTTTGCTGATGCGGATAAGAAGCGCATGGAAGAGAGGATTGATCTTGCGAAAAAGGCTGTCTCAGCAGTTTCTGAAATGTATGATTGGGATTCATGGCTTGAAGTTAAAGTGGATGTTGAGGAATTGAAGATCTAATGGGAAACATGGAGAGAGGGCAATTGTGTACATACGTAATTGAGGGTTTATGCCAAATTAACAGGATGCATAGTGGTAGGTGCGGTTTCCTAACCATACTGTCTTCAATAAAACAAGATAAATCCTGTTAATGCTTAACAAAATCACTAAATTGACACATAAGGGTTTGTTGTCTCTAACTCTGCTTGACATTCAGAACAGTAGCCAATTATCTCATTGCGGAAACGCACCGGTTTAAATTGGTGTGCTTCACACACAGATTTTTGCAAAGCATCAATTTGCGGTTCTTTAAATTCCACGATCTGACCGCACCGCAGACAGATGAGATGGGCATGTTCTTTAAGTGAATGGATGCTTTCGTAGCGGGTGTTTTTGTGTGCGTCAATAAATTCTGTTAGTAATCCGCTTCTAACAAGCAGCGGCAGTGTGCGATAAATAGTTGGACGCGACACCTTATAGCCGTTTTGACGCATCTGGACTAAGAGGTCTTCTATTTGGAAATGTCCTGGGTAGGCAAAGACCTGGTTCAAAACGTCCATCCGCGTTTGAGTCAGACGGAGTCCGGAACTTTTCAGGAAATCTTCAAACTGTTGTGTAATATCGTCAGTAGTGGTGGATTCTTCAACGGAATTCATTTTTACCTATTTCGGTTTTATATTACTGCCAGGTAATGGTTATTTTCATTGATTTTGTAGCGCAAACTGTATGAAGATTAAGAAAATATTTCGGTAATGTGGCGAGGTTAGGAAACCTCGCCAGCAGCGGGGTACGCGTGTCTCGTACGGGCAGAAAAATTACCGAATTAATAAATTAATCTTCATACAGTTTGCGCCCTCACAGGCACAATCTGACAGATTGTGCTACAACGTAGCAACTTGGGTTATATTAGGTTTCAAAACTTAAAGCTCGTTCTGATTCAACAAGCCCATTTTTCACAGCGAGTTTGTAAAAAAGTTCAAGCCCTGCTATTTCCGATTTCGCCAAGTCATAGTGAATATGATATTGTAAGTAATCTTTACAGAGGTTTTCCGGTAAACCGAGTTTTTGCGCTTCAATCCGTGCAATTTCAG
>PYJA01000081.1 GCA_003635185.1 Candidatus Poribacteria bacterium
AACCCCCAGACTTTGTGTTGGAATTTTCAAGTCAGAAAACTCACAGGACAGACCAAAAGGAAAAGAAACTACTGTATGCCTCAATAGGTGTGCGAGAATACTTTCTGTATGATCCCGAAAGGCAATACCTCCCGGCACCCCTCCTGGGTTTTCGTCTTGCTGAAGGCGAGTATGTGCCAATACCGATGAACTCTGATGGGGGCGTTGCGTCTGCAACATTGGATTTAGAACTGCGTTTAAGGGGTAAAACTCTCGGTTTTTATGATAAGGTTTCATCAGAGTGGTTAGAAACCCCAGCAGATATAGCGGAAGCCCGAGCGGATGAGGAAGCTGCCCGAGCAGATGAGGAAGCTGCCCGAGCAGATGAGGAAGCTGCCCGAGCAGATGAGGAAGCTGCCCGAGCAGATGAGGAAGCTGCCCGAGCAGATGAGGAAGCTGCGAGGGCAGACCAAGAAACCGAGATGAGAAAGCAGGTTGAAGCAGAAGCAGCGAGACTCCGAGAAGAACTTGAGCGTTTGAAAGCACAAAACACATCGTAGCACACATAGGCGGACGCGAATATAACTATCAATTGTTCTAAATCCTATAATGCTTGGAAATAAAGGAGGGACGATTATGGCTAATAAAGAAGTGATTGAAGTAACTGGCTCTAATATTTCCACACCCCGTATACGCTATGCGCCTACGAATGGCGCAATTATCTATCCTGAATCGGATGGGAAACCTATGGCAGAAACAGAACGCCACCGAGATGCACTTATGGATGTGCTGCTAATCCTTATTGAAGCTTTCAAAGATAAACCTGATGTGTGTGTGTCAGGAAATATGATGATGTACTATGTTGAAGGAGACCCTCATAAATCAATCTCACCTGATGTTTTTGTTTCTTTTGGGATAGGCAAAAAACAGCGGCGCACTTATCGCGTTTGGGAAGAGGGGAAACCCCCAGACTTTGTGTTGGAATTTTCAAGTCAGAAAACTCACAGGACAGACCAAAAGGAAAAGAAACTACTGTATGCCTTAATAGGTGTGCGAGAATACTTTCTGTATGATCCCGAAAGGCAATACCTCCCGACACCCCTGATGGGTTTTCGTCTTGTTGAAGGTGAGTATGTTCCAATACCGATGGGTCCTGATGGGGGTGTTATGTCTGCAACATTGGATTTAGAACTGCGTTTAAGGGGTAAAACTCTCGGTTTTTATGATAAGGTTTCATCAGAGTGGTTAGAAACCCCAGCAGATATAGCGGAAGCACGGGCGGATGAAGAGGCTGCACGGGCGGATGAAGAGGCTGCACGAGCGGATGAGGAAGCTGCGAGGGCAGACCAAGAAACCGAAATGAGAAAGCAGGCTGAAGCAGAAGCAGCGAGACTCCGAGAGGAACTTGAGCGTTTGAAAGCACAAAACACGTCGTAGCATCCAAACACTTAAAATAACCTCGCTCTATAGCAATAATGCGTTTTACTGATTTCCGGTCACCCCAACCGCTTTACGCACTTTTGCCAAAATCGGCACAGCGATATCTCGAGCTTTTTCCGCGCCCTTCTCAAGCACTTTATCCAATTCGTCAGGATTTTCCATTAACGCATTATACTGCTCACGTTGTGCCGAAAAGGTAGACTCTAACAACTCATTCAGTTCATTTTTCATATCGCCATACGCGAGTCCGCCATCAAGATAAAGTTGTCGCTTTGCTGCAACAGCATCTGCATCCGCAAAATGACGGTAGATCGCAAAGACATTACACTCGTCTGGGTCTTTGGGCTCTTCAGGTCGTTTGGAATCGGTCACGATCCGCATCACCTGCTTCCGCACTTGGTTTGATGAGGCAAAAAGCGGAATAACGTTGTTATAACTTTTGCTCATTTTTCTACCATCAAGCCCAGTGATAGTCATCACCTCTTTCCGAATTACTGCCTCAGGAATAACCAAAATCTCCCGATAATTCTTATTAAAAGTGAGAGCGACATCGCGTGTAATTTCAAGGTGCTGCTGTTGGTCAAGTCCTACAGGAACGACATGCGTTCCGAATAGCAAAATATCTGCCGCCATCAAGACTGGATACGTATACAGTCCAGCGTTAATCCCTTTATCTTCTTCACGTCCCGCAGAAACATTGTCATCCACTATGGTTTTGTAAGCGTGTGCGCGGTTGAGTAATCCCTTCGCTGTAAAACATGCCAATACCCATGCCAACTCAAACACCTCTGGAATATCTGATTGACGATAGAAAATTACATCATCTGGGTTCAACCCCAATGCTAACCACGTCGCGGTCACCTGATACGTCAAATTCTCTAATTCTTTTTTGTTTTTAACTGTTGTGAGTGCATGATAATCAGCAATAAAGTAAAGTGCTTGATAATCTTGGGCGAGTTCCAGCGCAGGTTTGATCATACCGAGATAGTTGCCGATGTGCGGCTGGCCCGTCGGTTTTATTCCTGTTAGAGCGATCTGTTTCAATTCCATTCTCCTTAGTTTGTTTTCATCTTATTATAACCTGCAGAAATAGGGATGTCAATCAAACCTTTGTACAATAACAGGATCCCCATTTTTTAGCCCCAAACGTGCTTCGGCATTTCCCATATTGACCGCAATTTCCAACAACCCAAAACTGCCGATAATTGCCAGCGGTTCACCTACTTCCGATTCAACGTAAGAACTGTTCAGTTTCTTAAGAGACATATTACCTGCCACAATTTCAAATTTTACAGACTCAGCTCGCTGATGAAGTTCAGCAACTGCAACCCCTTTTGATGTAGACGATAGCAAGAAAGTGGTAAGTGCGTTTTCCGAAATGTTGGTTATTAAATTTCCAAAACTGTCAACATTGATAATTTGTCCGGTCAATGTCCCTTCTGAAATATGTATCGCTGGGACAGGAAACCGAACAAGGTTATGAACTGGTGTACCAATCTGTGCAAGCGGAATACCGAGCGATAAATGCGCAGCGACAGGTGCAAAAATATCTCTACCATGAAAAGTGTTGCTGACTTGTGGTAAAAGGTAGATAGGGTTTTCAATGTTCACCGCATCAGGTATGCAGGTCTCTTCTGCTTCAATGTCCTGAAGCAGATAACTCAACACACCATTATTGGGACATACAAAAAATGCTCTATCAGTTTGGCAAACGATTGTTTGTCGTTTACTTCCAACACCCGGATCTACTACGATGACGTGAATTGTACCTTTTGGGAAATAGCGGTATGCTGCTTGAATAGTGAAAGCCGCTTCGTGAATATTCTGCGGCGGGATGGCGTGTGTTATATCAACAATCTGTGCATTCGGATTGATGTTTAGGATGACACCTTTCATCACACCGACATACACATCGCTTGTACCAAAATCGGTTATTAAGGTGATGATAGGAGAAAATTTTTCCATTGTTCGAAATTCGCAGATTGAAAATTAGGTCCCCAATACCATGATTGGCGTATAACAAAAAAGAGAACAGTCCATCAAGGATCAGAGAATCTCGGCAGCAGGATAACGTTTATCACCGGGCGATATATCAGATGGATCGTTCAACACAGCCGTTTCTGGTGGAGTCATAATTTGATTTTCATCTACAGGATCGTCTGTATCTGTTCTCCATTGCTCCAACCGTTCGCGCATATCTGTCAAAACATTCGCATAATCGGGGTTCCCCGCAAGGTTGTGCGCCTCTGAGGGATCAAGGACGACATCGTATAACCGCTCCGATTCGACAGGTTGATCTGCCCAATCGTTCTCCAGCATATAAGATTTACTGATACTATCATCACAGTTAGGCAGTGCCCACTGTTTAGCGTTGTCATAGCGTCTAATATATTTCCACCGTTTAGTTCGGATAGCGCGTTGCGGTTCATAGCAGCAATGATAATTGACTTCAGCAAAAACGGCATCTCGAATATCATCGGTCTCACCGCGAACAAGAGGCAGAATAGAATGTCCCTGTAACCACTCAGGCGGTTCAATCCCTGCCAATTCGCAGATAGTCGGAAATAGGTCAATCTGACTAACTAAACCGTCAATGACTTTCCCGCCATCAAAACCGCCTGGCCCTCGGACAATCAACATCACGCCGATACCGTGATCGGTAACGTGGCATTTCATACGCGGAAAAGCGAGTCCGTGGTCTGTTGTACATATCACAAGTGTATTTTCAGCAAGTCCGTTTTCATTTAGAGCATCAAAAACTTTTCCCATTTTCCAATCAAGTCTACGTGCAGCATCTATATATTCTGCCATATCCTGTCGGGTAACAGGATTATCAGGGAACGGAGCCGGTGGTTTTACGTAGCGCGGGTCAGTTTTTGGCTCACCATCTGGCGGCGGATCAAAACCTTTGGCACGGCGATGTGTCTCCCCAAAGCCAACATCCAAGAAGAATGGTTCATTAGGTTTTTCGTCAAGAAACGTGCATGCCCGTTGTTCTGCGCCAGCGTTGCCGTTTTCTTGGGCTAAGATCCGCTGATAACCTGTGTCCTTAACGTCCCGAACAACATGCTGGAAACCTGCTAAGGCAGTCATGTAACCTGCTGTATTCAGCGTATGTGGGATGAGATGTTCGGACACAGGTAGATTCCAACCTCGGTTTGCTAATCCACCCATACCGCAGCTATGTGCCCACTGCCCGGTGAGCAACGCTGCGCGCGATGGAGAACAGGTTGGATTTGCACAAAAGGCGTTTCGAAACAGAATGCCCTCTTCCGCTAATTTTTGGATATTCGGGGTCGGAATTGCATGCCCATAAGGCTGCACATACCGTCCTGTATCGTGTGAATGGATATAAATTATATTCGGCTTGTACATCTTATACCTTATACAGTTAGTGATTATTGAAAGTTTTATAGATAAGACCCATCTAATTTGATGGTCTAAGTATATTTTAATCCGTAAATGATGTCAAGGATTTCTGTTCGTGAATAGAGTATCGCAAGCTCTACCCGACCTACGCACTTTAGATTTTATGAGAGACCAAAAACTACGGAGAATTAAAACGTTATTCGGCTTGACACTTGTCGGAATAACGAAAGCAAGAACAGCGAACGGTATTGTTGATCGGATTATTTACTCAACACAATATGCCTGTCCTTGTGGGACACATGATTTTGGGACTCCTTGATCTCTGCCTTGATATCAAAAAAGGGTTGATCTATAACCCGGACCACGACAATGAATGGATTAAAGACCAACTTTGACAACTTTTACGAGGAAAGAGAGATATTCAGCAAATAATTTCTGAATATTTTCAAAAAAAAAATGAAATTTTCTTGACAAATCACATAGTATGTGTTATACTTAATAACGTCCTTGAGATGAGATAATATCACAATCTCATTTTGGGCGGGTAGCTCAGGTGGCTAGAGCGACAGCCTTACAAGCTGTAGGTCACAGGTTCAAGTCCTGTCCCGCCTACTCGTTTGAGGACCTTCATGGGCTCGTGGCGCAGTTTGGTTTAGCGCGCCTGCCTGTCACGCAGGAGGTCGCGGGTTCAAGTCCCGTCGGGCCCGTTTATATTAGACATAGACATTATAATGATTTAAAAAAACAGGAGTTTCATAACGCCAGGGTCTGAAGTTTAGTCGGAAGTTGTGTAAACCACAACAGGTTTCTGTAACTAAATCACAGAACCCTTTTTTTCAATTCCTGAGTTTATCTTTCACGATACGGTATCTTTTGACACCACTAATCACATGTTCAACACGTATGCGTCCAGACGCTATCTTTCTATTGATCTCTTTTTCTTCATCTGTCCGTTCGCTACCTTCGGTTTTTTCTTCGGTTGAATGATGTTTATAGTTGAATGATGTTTATATCCGGAAGGACAAAACCCTGAAAACCGGTATCTTGGGACAAGGTGCTTCCCTGTGGCACACAATAGCCCACCCTATCGGCTATGTGTTTGTCATGGTGTCTCCCTTCAAAAGAGGGGGTCAATAGGGCGACTTTGCAGTCCTCATTGATAATCAGATTATTTTTCGCTGTGTGGCATTTCTTTTTGCCACTATAGGACACCTTTTGAGTGTGCCGGTCTTTTGGACGCTGTATGCGTCGTTCTGTGCCATCATGAAAAAAAATATTCTCCTTCTTGACTTTGAGTTGATACTTCACAAGCACTACGCATAGGAGCAGGGTCTGTTTCCCGATAGGGTATCTCGTCAAGTTCTGCTAAGGCGGTGTTCAATATCGGTAAAAATCCGTGTATCCATTTATTGGCAAGCGGTTGTGCCATACCAAAAAGGGTTCCGAAGAGAACTTGCTTCGGAGCTTCATGAAGGTCCATTAATATAAATATAGTAGATTTTAGAATTACCTGAACATTTTATCCATGCGTTTAGCAAACCAACAGACTGCGTGTGTTGTAGCATAACCTGTTAGGTTGTGCAGAAACGTAGCACAACCTAACAGGTTATGCTACAGAAATGTCCAAGTAATTATATGCTTTACTATAACAACATATCTTCTTGGGAAGCAAAACAACTATTTTTATAGGGTTTATACCTCCGCTTTGGACGCGGTTTTCCGTCAAGTGTCCGTGTTTCCATATAATCTAAAAACTCTTAGAAAAATGAGGGGATAGTTCTGTCCAATCTTCTAAAGTATATCCGGTGAGGGATAGAAGCGTCCCAGGTTTGTCCTGAATATCTTCAAAAACGATCATGAAAAAACCTCCATTTATTAAGATTGCAATTAATATAACAGCGGTTAACTAAACTTGCAACTAAATCATTATAAAGTCTATTACACAATCAAATTCTTACTCTTCACCCAACCTCAATCTTCCGAATTTAGTTGTCCTTTCCCTTCCTGCCCCTTATACTGCAACTGATACAACCGATAATAGATA
>PYJA01000082.1 GCA_003635185.1 Candidatus Poribacteria bacterium
CGACGGCGACACCGATCTCGGTTGGATCAGCAAAGTTGAGGATAATAAAGTCACGCTCCAACCCGTAGAGGGCAAAGAGATCGCCCACGAGACAGAATATGTAATCAAAGGCAAAGTCTCGGACGCTGCCGGGAATGAAACTGAAGTTAGCATCACCTTTACAACAGCAGATGTAACGGATCCCGAAGTCACTGGCGGCACCGTCAAAGACGGCGACAAGGATGTTGATCCGGCAGAAATCAATGAAGATGGAATAGAAATTACCTTCAGTGAAGACGTTTTAGGGGACATCGCACTGCACGACGGCGACACCGATCTCGGTTGGATCAGCAAAGTTGAGGATAATAAAGTCACGCTCCAACCCGTAGAGGGCAAAGAGATCGCCCACGAGACAGAATATGTAATCAAAGGTTCAGTCTCTGATGCTGCCGGGAATGAAACTGAAGTTAACATAACCTTTACAACCAAGATGTCGGATGATTTGAATGTTGAACCGAAAGGAAAGCAACTTGTTGCATTGGGATACATAAAGCATAATTTACTGCTACAAAACTACCCGAACCCGTTCAATCCAGAAACCTGGATACCGTATCAATTGGCACACCCTGCGGATGTCCGCATTTCTATCTATGCCGCCGATGGCAAACTGGTTAGATCGTTATTGGTGGGCAGTCAACCCGCAGGCATGTATCAAAGTCGTTCCCGTGCTGCCCATTGGGATGGTAGAAATGCACTCGGTGAACCTGTTGCAAGCGGTGTGTATTTTTATACATTAAAAGCAGACAAATTTTCTGCAACGCGGAAGATGTTGATACGGAAATAATTCGAACAGAATGGACGCAAAATAATTCGAACAGAATGGACGCATTCCCCCTTGATAGGGGGGTAAAAAGTCGTTATTTTAATCAGGACTTACGCATTCCCCCTTGATAAGGGGGACAGGGGGGTTAAATAGTCCAGTATTTCACTGTTTTTCGTCTTTTTAACCCCCACCTCCCCACACGCTATCGCTATGGGGACCCTTCCCCCTTATCAAGTGGACTTTAAGAGAAAATGCGTCCGTCCTGTTAATGATATTTCAGTGATTTATCTCCCCGGACGCTATCGCTATGGGGCCCGCCCCCTAAATCCCCCTTATCAAGTGGACTTTAAGAGAAAATGCGTCCGTCCTGAATTTTATACTGTTAGGGAGATACACGCGCCTGTGTAAATAGGCACACATAATAAGAATCAAAATTGGATCAGACACTCAGGCATGTGCCGGAATCTGTTTTTTAGTTGAAGAAATAGGTTCGTCTAAACGCTGCTCATCACCGATTAACTCGCGACAAACATCCGCAATATGACGTGCGGCACACCCGTTCTGCACAGGTGTCAATTGCCTAAGTTCATCCATATCCAGCACAGAATAGACCTCTTTGCCAAGTGCTAAGCCTACATAGATCGTTGATGAATAACTTGTAATCAACGCTTCAGCGTTGGCTATCATCTCTTCAGCACTGCCAGAGGTGTAAACGAGGGCATCGGGTGCTAATTTTTTAATTTCAGCGGTGCGCCGCTCAAACTTTTCATTCGGATGAAGTTTGAAAATTAATTGTCTGCCATTGGCAATTTCAAGTGCTTTTTTGATGAACTTTTTCCGATTTTCATAACGAAATTTTTCACGTAAATCGGAGGTACAAACAAGCACATACCCTTTATGTGGAAAATCGTTATCGTAGTATTTTTGACAATTGTCAAAATTCGGTATACCGGTCACGCGAATTTTTTCGGGGTGAACACCTTTGCGAATGAATAACTCACGATAACCTTCCCCAGCAACACAATAATAGTCAAAGTTGTTGCTAATCCCGTTTGCAGATGTGCCAGCAAACCATTTTGGAAGGAATTTAAAAGTTTTTACAAGATGGAAGGAAAATCTCTCTGGGTCCGTGATGCCTTCTTGAACGACAATCCGTTTTTTGTCTTTAATATTTTTTTGCACTACGAGGTCACTGCAAGTGACGACTAAATCATAATCATGCTGTGTACCACCGTAGTCTATAGGAAGTTGTTGTTTTTCAAGGTAACGGCGACATTCTCCAGCCCGTTTATCTCCGATAATTGTAAATTCGACAAGTTTAAGCTTATTAAGAATTTTGATGAATCCGTCTGCATAAAACGGCGTGAAATACTTATCATATTCAGGTAACTCTTGAGCGATTTGTTGCATTTGCGTTGTAATATTCATTGAGCCGCATATAAACAGAATTTTCTTTTTCATAAGAAATCACCATTTAAGTTCCTTGTAAAATAGCATCTTTACTACATGGCAAACCACATTCCTATCTCAGCGGTGCAAATTCCAAGCAATGCGCCTGCAAGGACATCAGTGGGATAGTGTACTCCGAGATATACACGTGCTACACCGACCATTGCCGCCCAAATAAACGTTCCAATTTGTAGTGCTGGAATCTGGAAGAAGCTTGATAGCAATGTCATTACAAGGAACGCCGAAGCCGTATGTCCAGATGGAAAGCTGAACTTATCTGGTGGTCGGACTCGAAAATGAACATCATCAATTGTTTCAAAGGGGCGGTCGCGTTTCATCGCCTGTTTAAGAAAGTGGTATAGTAATCCCTTAATTGGGAATGCAACAAATGCAGATATTAAAAAAGGTTTACTTAACGCATCCCCATAGTTGCGAAATACATATAGCGCAACAAATGGATAGAGATAGCCATTAGCACTCCAAGAGATTAAACGGAACGAACGATTCAAAAATCGTTTATCACCCCAACCGAAGATGCGGTGGAATAGCAACGTATCCCATCGCGTAACACTGTTTGTAAATTCTCTTAGCATAGGTAATTGATTAGTGTATGCGCAAGTGGAGCGCACACTACATTTCTGTCCATTCAACCGAGAAATTTGGTTAGGACATTAATGTATTTTTCCTCCTTAATCTTTCCATTGCAGTTTTTTCACCTGGATAAACCCGCTTAACACCATCACCGAGAGAGGATTCAACGGTGCGGATATATTTAATCTATAAACAGGTTGTCCCATACCGTCAAGTTTTCGCCTATTTGAACAACGCGAGGCCTGTTTTCTCCTAATGTCTATTTTAATCCAAGTTGCCACCTATTTGCGAATGCTCTTGTAGGAGGGGTTTCTAACCCCGATTTATAACAGAAACACAAGTATCAGCGGAAATGCCTTGTTTTTTTTCGTAAAAAGCAGTGTCCGCCATCTCGAAATATTGTCCGTAACAACTTAGGTTATTTTAGTGTTTCTGAATGCGATTTTAATAATATAACGTAAGTTCTGTCCAAGCAATCTATTGTAGCGCAAACTTTTAGTTTGCGGACTAAAAGATTTTATGGCGAGTCAATCACTAAAGCAGGTTTAGACGGAATTATGTTTTTTAGATTATTTGTTTCGCACACCTTCTTTTGGAAAATCTATATCAAGGTTGTTCCGTGATAACTTCCATTCTGCGTTTTCCCAATCTTCAAGGGTATCAATATCGGTGCAGTACTTCGGTTCAATGATTAGGGGTAGCACCCGTTCACCTGTGAGCGATTTCTTTTTAGTAATAGTTTCATAACGAATTATGTCAAGGTGTCCCGTTTGCCAATAGGTTTTCGGTAATTTCTGACGCGGCATGTTGTAGGGTTCAGGAAACTCATCACCTAATAGTGGGTTAAGATATTTTTCGTCTGCCCGCCACATTTTGTAAGGGTTCTGTTGAGATAGAATAACAGTCCGAACACAATCTGCGTAGTTATCCTCCGATAGCAATTTGACTGCTGTATCAATTAAACCTTTCGGCCGCAGCGGCGATGTCGGGCGTAGTTGAACAATAATTTGCGGGACATAGTTTTCATTACTTTTTAGCCATGCAAGTGCATGCTCAAAAAGAGGAAAATCCTGTGCATCATCCGTTGCCAATTCATCTGGACGCATAAACGGCACTTCGGCACCGTAAATTCTTGCAACTTCAGCGATTTCATCGTCATCAGTAGAAATTATAAGCCGCGTGATAGATTCCGATGCAAGTGCGGAAGCGATGCTATATGCGATCAACGGGTATCCACCAAGGTTTCGTATGTTTTTACCCGGAATACCTTTTGATCCACCTCGCGCCTGAACAACACCTAATACCTCCAACTTTTTAGAATTCACAGATAGATTTGAATTTTGATCTACCATGCTGTCCAACCCCCGTCGACCACGAGATTTGCACCTGTCATATAGGATGCTGCATCAGATGCAACAAAAAGGAGCGCTCCGCAGTATTCCGATCTTTCTGCCATGCGCCCCAACGGTGTGCGGTAACTATACCTTCGGACAAATTCGTCATCGTGTTCATTAAATACGCCGCCGAGTGTCAACGCGTTGACACGTATGTTTTTACCTGCCCAATATGTTGCGAGATAGCGTGTTAAACCGAGCACAGCACTTTTTGTAACAGAATAAGTTATCGGTTTATAGGTTTGAGGTTGTGTCGGATCATCGCTTTCATATAACCTTTGATCGGGACCAACGACTCCATAAGTTGAACAAATATTAATAATTACACCGTTTTTCTGTTGAAGCATTGGTCGTGCCACTGCTTGTGAACAGAGGAACATCCCCGTTAAATCAACTGCGACACTCTCATTCCAAAGTTCCAGCGGATAATCTTCAAAAGTATTTGTATGTTCAGATGCGTGTTCTGTATCAAATTTTGGATCAAGGGCAGCATTATTAACAAGAATATCAACTCTACCAAATTCGTCAAGGGTTCGGGTAATCATAGACTGCACAGACAGCTTATCCTTAACATCAGTTTCAACGCCAATTGCCTTCGGATATTCTTCTGTACTGATCTGGCTTGCGTAATCCTTCGCAGCACCACCTCGCACATCAGCGATAACCACATGGGCAGAGGCTTCAGCAAATGCGCGGCAATACTCTTTCCCTAACATGCCTGCACCCCCTGTAATAATAGCCACTTTTCCGTGTAAGTCAAACAAATCTTTTTTCATCCGAAAACCTTTATTGCATCAAACACCACAGCTATGAAATAATTATTTCTTTCCCTTCTGTGCTTGATTCCTTTGCTGCAAGCACAATTCTTTGTGCAGCAATTCCATCTGCAAGATCAACGCACGGCTCTGTGTCATTTTCAACGCAATTGAGGAGGTGTTTTACTTCTTCAATAAAAAGTGTATTTCGCTCAAAGTCTGGAGACATCGCTTTAGTCTCCCATGTTTCTATCCCAGTCTGATACCAGTGCACTGCTCCATCTGCGTTATCCCAAAGAATACGTCCGCGTTGCCCTGTAATTTGTAGGACATGTGAAGGTGGCTGTTGAACATAATCAAGATGAACAGTTCCGAGAGCACCATTTGTAAACCGTAGCATCACATTTGCAGTATCCTCAACTTCAATGTCTAATCCGCCTTCTTGTGCTGTCATTGCCGATACTGCTTCAACCTCTCCAATCAGCCATCGCAAATAATCAAACGGATGACATAATGTTAGCAAAACCCCACCACCAAGGTCGCTGCGTGCTGCATAGCCTATCCGGTAATCTTCCCAAGGATGCCACGCAGGAAGATATTCTCCCCAATGTACGTGGACAGATGTCACAGGACCGATCACATCTTCGTCAAGCAATTTTTTAATGTATTGTAAGCCAGGGTGAAACCGAAATTGAAACCCGACAAGCACTCTCACATCTTGCTGTTTCACAATGTTTGCTAAGGTTGGCACACGATCCATCGTCTGAGAAATAGGTTTTTCTAATAACAGATGACAACCCGCTTCAGCAGCAGGAATTGCAACATCAAGGTGCAGCGAAGTCGGATTTGAAACGACTACAATATGAGGTTTATGCTTCTGAAGTACCTCCGCTAAATTATGTTCAGTCGGCAAACCTGCCAATTCATCATCAGGAAGTGTAGAACGACGGGTGCGTAACAACACACATTCCCCTGCGTTCAACGTTTGAAAATTCCGCAAATGTCGTCTACCAATAGAACCTAATCCTGCAATTAGAATTTTCATCCTTCCACGACCATCCCTATTAACAACAAACTTCATATTTTGATATAAGACAAAAAATGCTTAATAAGTATACAATATAAATTGATATATTTCAAGAGTAAACCACGACCCAATTTAGTGGCATTTCGTTCAAGTTTTTAGCGGGTTCAGGAGAAGATGCGCGCTTGAATTCATTTCTATCACCAAATTTCAATGTAAATTGTAATTGAAAAGTGTTGCGTAAATATTACTTTAATTTGAAAATTGGTAAAATGAGATGTTTAGTAGAAATGGACTATTCACTATATCATTTATTGTAAGTTGATATAGTCGTTTAGGTCTCGGAGTGCGATGACAGTATAACCGTTTTCTGCAAGATATGTCATATATGTTTCAAATGCTTTCGGTTCAGTGTGAACCCACGGATGTTCAAGGTCAGGCACACCGTGAAACGTCAGGACTGAGATATTTCCATCTGTTGCTTGCTCAAGTGTCCATGTGAAATCGTCAAAGTTCCAATTTGGTCCAGATGCACCTGTCGTTGGAATAAGGAGAGGATGGTGAACTGTCGGATTATAAGCAGGGCCGCGCCCGCCTTCTGAATTGTAAGGAAACTCTGGGGCAACGCCCCGGCGCGCAAAATGAAAACCGTGCTCCGCCACAACCTTGACGGCCGCTTCGTTATGACTATAACCTGGATAGCAGAAGGTAGTCGGGCGGGAGATAGCGTATTCCTTACAACGATCATCAATATGTTGTAGGTCGTCTTTTAACTCCTGATCTGATTGTTGTGTAACATTTCGGTGATGGCGGGTGTGGTTGCCAATTTCAAAGCCGGCTTCATGTAGATCACGCACCTCTTCCCATGTCATATACGCTTCTTTATTGCGGAGAAAGTTGAGGCCTTCAGTAATATAGAAGGTCGCTCCGAAGCTGTACTGTTTCAGAATCGGTGCGACAAAAGTCGCTTGCGATTTGCATCCATCATCAAATGTGAGGACAACAAGTTTATCTGTAATCGGTTTATGTAAAGTCTGATCCATGTCGGTAAAACCTGTTTAGAAAGTTTAAAATGTCAACACTACCTCAAATACCACTTTATTATACATCACGAAATAGTGTCGGTCAAGGGGCAGGGTTATTTAGTTTAGAGGCATTCAATTGTCACAAAACATCTTTGTTGGAGAGGTTTGTAACCCCGATTTCCAGGCTGTATATTTGAATCGGGATTACAACCCGCAGCATGCCAAACGCGCATGCTGCGTTGATTCACTCCAACAATAGCGGAAATCGACAATTGAATGCCTTTGATTCCATTATGGTTTGATATTGTATTTTTGTCCAACCGATGCTATAATAATGTTAATATGGAATCTGTCAAGTATTTTAAGGAGACCTAAATGAAAGATTTTGCGTTTACAGGGGGCAGGCCCGACCCTTATACATTTCCGACTGAGGCGTTGATTGAAGCAAGTGCAAAAGCGCTCCGTAAATTAGGCGGACAACTGGTCAATTACCCTGGTGATTCTGGTTACCGCGGGTTGCGTGAACTCGCGTCAATGCGATTTGAACGTCGGGAAGGTGTCCCACTGCCAGTGGATAACACTTCAATTACCTCAGGGTCAATGCAGGCACTGGAATTGGTGTTAGGAACTTTTATTAAGCCCGGCGATACAGTGTTAACGGAAGAATTTACCTATAGCGGCACACTCGGTATTATGCGGCACCTCAAAGCAAATATTGTCGGGATACCGATGGATTATGTAGATGGCATGAATATGGATGCGTTAGAAGCTCAGTTGAAAGCACTTAAACGCCAAAATGTCACACCTTCTCTCATCTATACGACTTCCAATCACCAAAACCCGACTGGTGCAATTCTATCGCTGGAACGGCGGTACCGCATGCTGGAACTTGCGGAAGAATACGACACGCTTATTGTGGAAGATGATTGCTACGGAGATATTGATTTTGTGCCGAACCCAACGCCGGCTTCACTGTTTAAGTTAGGGACATCCAACCGTGTTATCTTCATCGCGACATTTTCAAAGATTCTGGGGGCAGGTGTGAGGCAGGGATACTTTGTTGCCAAGCAACCCTATTATGGGATGATCCATCACAATCGCTGGGACGGTGGGACGAGTGCACTTGCGAGCGCTATTGTGGCTGAATTTTTCATGGAGCATCTTGAAGCACATCTTGACAAGACAAATGCTGCTGTTGGTGCTAAATGTCAAGCTGTAATAGATACGCTTGAAACACATGTTAGTGACCTCTGTACGTGGACGAAACCGCGCGGTGGGCTTTTCCTCTGGATTGATCTGCCAGAATCTACCGATATGAATAAGCTAAATGAGTTGGCATCCGCAAAGGGAGTTGGTTATAGTAACGGTAGTGCTTTCCACTATGCAGGCGATCCCGTGAAAGCCATTCGATTAGCCTATGCATATTGCCATGTAGATGATATTTCAGAAGGAATTACCTACTTGGCAGAAGCGATCCGAAGCGCGCAAGTGGCAGTAGTTGATGTAGCTGCAGCAGATTAATTGCAATTACAATCTACTGACGGAGTTATATCTTAGGGAAACTCCTTGGAGAAAGTTTTGCGAAATATTATTCTTTTTTCATTAGACACGCTCCGCGCGTCGAGTATGAGTTGTTATGGGCATACCCATCTGACAACTCCGCATATTGACGCGTTGGTAGCAGATGCAACCCTTTTTGAAAGTTGTATCAGTCCGCATATCCCCACGCATCCTGCACACACGACAATGTTCACAGGGAAAGATGTGTTGGCGCATCAAATTATAACGCAGGGTGGACGTTTGAACCTTTCTGAGAACATCAAGACCCTCCCAGAATTGCTGAGCGAAGCAGGTTATTTTACTGTAGCGGCAGACAATTTAGGACGTTGGTTTCAGCGCGGTTTTCCTGAGAATCAGTATCGCGGTTATCAATGGGAAACGCGTTACCAAAATGCACGGAAAGCGGAAGCGGTAAATCAAACAGCGATAAAACTGTTGGAACTTGCACAATCGCAAGACAAGCCGTGGTTTGCGTTTCTGCACTATTGGGATCCGCATACGCCTTACTTGCCACCGCTTCCGTTTGAACGGATGTTTTATAGTGGTGATGAATGTGATCCAAACAATCGGAGTATGGATGCCGTTTATGCATGTGAACCGTTTACAGATTATTTCCGACAGTGGATGTGCAAACCCGACCCCGATGATCCTGATAACATCGCGAAAAAACAACTTTGGACAGACCGTAGATATGTGAATTCGCAATACGATGCTTCAATCGCTTATATGGATGCATCTTTGGCGCAGCTTTTCCAATATCTGCAGGATAACGGACTGATGGAAGAAACGCTCTTGGTGATTACAGCTGACCACGGTGAAGAACTTGATGAACACGAACTTTGGTATGATCATCACGGTTTGTATCAAACGAATTGCCATATTCCGTTGGTGCTCCATTGTCCTTCTGTTATTCCGAAAGGACAACGGCTTGACGGATTGGTCTCGCTGAAAGATATTGCCCCAACTGTTTTGGATTATGCTGGACAGAGTGCGTTAGCAGAACGCGAAGAAATGGAAGGGACAAGTCTACGCAATTTGGTTGAAGATGGAATAGATGACGGTTCGTGTGATGCGATCTACCTCACGGAATGTGGATGGATGAAAAAGCGTGGATGGCAGACACGAAAATGGAAACTGATTGTAGAGACCGGTAGCACGCCCCCCGATTATAACACGCCCGATATTGAACTTTATGACCTTGAAGAAGACCCCAATGAAATATACAATTTGGCTGAAGAGGCAGACAATATTGTGGCGCAATTAAGAAACGATATGGACGCTTTCTTGAAACGCCGATTGGCTGAAACTGGACTACCGGACCCGACAGTTGAGCAGGATATAACGATGCGGCGGATTGGCGATAAGACTAAGGCAGTCCCGCTGCCATAATTATTGTGCATTATAAAATAAATAGAAACTTTCATTCCTCTGTAGGCGAGGTTAGGAAACCTCGCCAGCCGCTTGTGTTGCCCCACAAACTGTCCGAAGATTAATTCGGCCCTTTTCTGTCCAATGCAGGTGCACCCCACTGCTGGCGAGGCGGGGAATGCCTAAAGACGAATGCGCGTATGGCATTCGCCATGATTCATACCGTTGATTTCTTCCTAACCTCGCTCAGTGTAAAGTGTCCAAATAATTCTAAAATCTACCTTATGTGCCTATGGATAGCGTGCAATGCAATCCAATCGGATCCAAAAATTCTTTGACCGGTATGTCGGTATTCCGATCAGTATATTATTATCTGTCATTACTTTTCTAAATAAGAAAGTCAAGCCTTCGCCCCGGAACGAAGCGGACACCCCAAAAAAGATTCTATTCATCCAGCTCTCCGCATTGGGAGACACAATCTTATCAGTGCCTACCATTCGTGCCATCCGTAAGAGTTTTCCGCAGGCAGAACTCTCGTTTTTGGCATCACCAACGAATCTCTCATATTTGGAACAATGTCCCTATATTGACCGTCGAATTCTATTTCGTTATCCACTCCATCAGTTAATTCGGATGCTTCGTCAGGAGCATTTTGATTTAGTGATTGATCTGGAACATTGGTCACGATTTAGTGCGCTTTTGGCATACTCAACCGGTGCGTCTCGTCTTGTCGGATTTAGTGCCGGGCATCAGTACCGTCATTATCTATTTACTGACATCATTCCACACATTCCAGGAAAGCATGAAGTCCTAAATTTTCTGAGCATTGCGCATGAATTGGGATGTAGTGCAAAAGATACAGCACTTGCAATTTGGGTTGGCGAAGCAGAGCACGAATGGTGCCAGAATTTGTTAGCACAAGAGCAAGTACTGGTTTCTGAGCCTTTGATTGTGTTGCATCCGGAAGCGGGGCGACGCGGGGAACCACGGCGACGATGGCCACAGGAACACTATGTGACATTAGCAGATAAACTGGCGACACGCTATAACGCACGAATTGTTTTGACTGGGGCACCGGATGAGGTGACAGTTTCGGAATGGATAGCAGAACGGACAAAGTGTAAGACGGTTTGCCTTGCTGGGCAGACACAGGTGAATCAACTTGTTGCGTTATTTGCGCGAGCGGATCTGGTTATTAGTGGAAATTGTGGACCGATGCATCTCGCTGCGGCGGCGGGAACACCGATTATCGCGCTTCACGGACCGACGAATTCTGTACAGTGGGGGCCGTGGACAGATAATGCGGCTTGTCTTACGGCAACTGTGCCGTGTAGTCCGTGCCTTAATCTGGGGTTTGAATATGCATGTCAGGCGTTACCGGATGGAACGTCTCCTTGTATGCGGACAATTCCAGTATCAGAGGTGTTACGAGCATGTGAGACATATTTGGGATAGCACTTGTTATATTCATAGGTGTCAATTTAGGATATATCCTCTTGTTGGAGGACTTTGTCCATCCGATATATTATCCAAAGGTAGGCGCGTTTCCAAAACGCGCCGTTTATCGCGTCTGATGTCTGGACTCGGCGCGTTTCCAAAACGCGCCTACCAGGGTAGTGGACCGCTAAATTGACACATAAGGTATGTCCAGTTTTTGTCATTTTTTATCTTTTACAAATTAACTTGACAAACCAACTATTTTTATGTTAATATTATTGTCACATAATTAATAGTGTTCAGAATGGACGCAAAATTTCTAAAGAAAAAAGAGAAGAAAAACAAAAAAGCTGAAAATCACGTCACAATCCTTGTCCTGACTGAATTCTGCACGTCACTGTGACGTGCAAACGTCCTAATTGAAGGTGTCCATCGGGGAGGACGAAGCGAAACGCAACCGATAATATCCTTTGCACGAAAACTGGACATACCCATTTTTTCTTGATTTGACAACAAAGCCGAAATAACATAAAATACAGTTGGTAAATCCTTCGGACAAGACCTAATCAATGAGAATGAATCAGGACTTACGCATTCCCCCTTGATAAGGGGGGTAGGGGGGTTAAAAAGGCGTTATTTTAGGTCCTTAACCCCCTAAATCCCCCTTATCAGTGGGACTTTAAGAGAAACTGCGTAAGTCTTGTGAATATGAGGAGCATTTATGAGTAAAACAAGAAAAGTTGTGATGCGGAATGATGCGGGACGTATCTGGACAGAGGAACAGGAAACCCCGGCACCGAAACCGGGACAACTGCTAATTGAAGTCCACGCCTCCATGGTCAGTCCGGGGACAGAACTTGGTGGTATCAAACGAAGACGTGAAAATCCGGGGGACGCATCAAAGCAACGTCCATTCGGATATACGAATGCGGGTGTCGTTATTGACAAAGCGGGTGATTGTGACGAATTTGAGATTGGCGACAGAGTAGCAGGTATGGGAGGTGGCTATGCACTGCATGCCACAGACGCATGTGTGCCGCATAACCTGTGTGCCAAAATCCCTGATAACGTCAAGTTTGAGGAAGCAGCGTCTATTCACCTTACAGCAACAGCACTGCACGCTGTGCAACGTGGTCGTATCCGCATCGGAGAAAATGTTGTCATTGCTGGACTGGGTATTTTGGGACAATTTGCGAGCCAGATTGCGAAAATAGCAGGGGCTTATGTTATCGGTTTAGACAAACTGCCGTTGCGGTTAGGCATTGCTAAAAACGCAGGGATAGATCATGCAATAAATATCTCTGAAACAGATCCGATTCCGATTGCGAATAAATTTACCCGTGGCTATGGCATGGATTGTGGGATTATCGCGTTCGGAGGAGATGCCACGAGTGCTTTTCAACAGATCCGAGCGATGCTGAAAACAGCACCGGACACACACAAGATGGGACGGATTGTCATTGTCGGCGGTGCAAGCATCACGCACGGATTTGCAGCAGGACTGGGGAACGTTGACGTTATCAGCGCAGCACGCACTGGTCCGGGCTACCACGATGAAGATTATGAGCATGGCGCGGATTATCCGCCAGTGTTTGTACCGTGGCCGACGCAGCGCAATTTGGAATTATCGCTGAGGTTGATGTCGGAGGGCAAAATCAGTGTTCAAGCCGTAATCACTGATATTGTGCCAATTGACCAAGCTGCTGAAGCATGCGAAAAACTAATTCAGACTCCAAATGAAGCATTAGGCGTTGTCTTCTCAATGCGGTAAACGGGTGCGGTTAGCAAACCGCATCTTAGGCATCAATTTAAGAAAAAACGCGTTTAATCGCAATTCATTGCGCCTCTTGCATTCTGTAGGAGCGACCTCCTGGTCGCGACCAGGAGGTCGCTCCTACAAAAAAAATCGGGCGGACAAAGCCCTCCCACAAGAGAGAATCTGGTAATTATGTGCTAAATTGACGGCTATGGTGCGGTTAGCAAACCGCACTACCGGGCCTGGTAAGTTATCTTTTCAATGCAGTAAACAGGTGTTAGGATATAAAAATGGAAATTAGAGCAGCACAAGAATCAGAATTAGAACAGGTTGTTGATCTCAATTGCATCGCGTTCAATCCGAACCAACATGAACGTTATTGGCAATATGTGCGAGGTGATAGCAGCTACAGACTTTCACAGACTCGAGTCGTTGTAGTGAACAATCGGGTTGTTTCAACCTTACGCGTCTGGGAACGTAGGATAAGAATTGGCGCATCCCTTGTAACGATGGGGGGCATCGGGGGTGTCTGCACGGATTCAAAATATCGTGGTGTCGGATATGCATCCGCGCTGATGCGAGACACAATCGGCTATCTGCAGACAATAGGGTGTGACATTGGTGTGCTATTTACGATTATACCGGAAGAATTTTACCATAGATTCGGCTGGACCTCCTTCCCACTAAAAGGTTTTGCGTTTCAGTTTAACTCGGCAACGACAACTGAAACACGATCGGACTGGCAAATTAGAACTTTCAAATTAGAAACGGATTTAGACACCGTAGCATCAATATATGACGCTGCTAATGCACAACAGAGCGGTACCATTTCTCGCACACGTGCCTATTGGGATATGGAACCTTCGCGTATACGTGGCATCCTGCCGACTGTTATCGCACATCAAAATGGCAACATCGGTGGTTATCTCAACTATGAGATAGATGGCGCATGTGCAAAGGTGCACGAAGTCGGGCATCTACCTGATAATCCAGATGTTTTGGATGCGCTTGTCCTCCACCTTTTGCAAACGTGTGCAGTAGATAAAATTGAAGAGATAAAAGGCATATTCTCACCACAACATCCGTTTGTCCAACGTCTCAAAACAACATGTAAGGGAGAAATAAGTCCAATTACCGATACAGCAATGATGCTCTATGCCGTCCGTTTACCAGTGCTACTAAGGCACCTCGTAGTGGAGTGGGAATCGCAAATTGCTGCTTCTGAGGAATCGTTCCCACAAATCGCTGTTAAGTTTCCTATTGTCAACAACCAACAAGCAGTGTTGCGTTACGATGGTCATAATACAATTCAGATTGTGGATAACGCCCCAGATGCAGTTAGCTTGGAAATGAGTGAAGAAGATTTTTGGCAACTCCTATTTGGCGAAATCGGGTGGGAACAGATGAATTTAGATGATTCAGTGTCTCCAGAGGTTTCCGCGTTTTTAGCAATGTTGTTTCCAAAGCGCGATGTTATTTTTTGGTATCCAGATCGGTATTGAGATACTGCAAGGGTGTTTAAAGTTTTTGTTACAAATCACCTTTAGAAATTTTACTTGACAATAAAAAGAATTTATGTAATAATTTTTACTATAGTTTGGACAGTTTTTTGAGTCGTGATGCTTTTTATTTTCATTTTAAACCTCGTGCTAAAACACATTTCGCCCCTCTGGGGCTTGGAGTGGGACTGGAAATGATCTATACACATTCCGTCCCTCATGAAGATTAAAAAATAAATTGGGTAATTTGGCGAGGTTAGGAAACCTCGCCAGCATAGGTGGAAACCTTCCTTGTGCGGACGGAAAATTACCCGATTAAAAAATTAATCTTCATCTGGGACTGCCACTTTGATGTTTGATATATTTTCGTTGAGTTGCAATACTGTCCGAAACTCACAGAAAAAGAATGTTATTGTCCATTTCGGCAGCACCAGCGGTGCGATAGGTGTCCAGAAACGTAAATGCATCCAGTAACCAAGCAGGGTTATTCAGTTTTCGGTTTTTCTACTATATTTTATCACAAATGTTAATATTTTATAATGGCATTGTAGGTCGGGTAGAGCGGTAGCGAAACCCGACAGGATATAAACGTGTCGGGTTTCGCTACCGCTCTACCCGACCTACGCAATAAACTATCAGTAACACGTATCAACTGGTAACTCTTAAAACTGAATAACCCTGGTAACCAAGCACCCGCGGTGGCAGCATGCGCGTGTGGCATGCTGCATGAGGTGTCCAAAAAACAATACAAACGAAAACTGTCCAAACTATAGTTATTCTTAAATCT
>PYJA01000083.1 GCA_003635185.1 Candidatus Poribacteria bacterium
TGCTCAACAAAACACCTAGGATTCGCCTGGGCTCAGTCCGGTTCGGTTACAAACCGAACCTACCGGACCTGGATGCACGCTAAATTGACGCTTATGGAGACCCTATTTACATGCACGAGACAGTTGAAAAATCACACGGGAGACTTGAGACAAGGTGTATCAAAGCAAGCACAAGTCTCAACGAACATCTGGACTGGCCGGGGATAGCACAAGTGCTCCAATATCGTTATACTTACAAAAACCTGAACACAGGAGAAGAAACAACCAAAGTTCACTATGGTAGGACAAGTCTGACACCCGAAGCAGCATCTGCCGAACGCTTACTTGAAGGACGGCGTGGGCATTGGTCAATAGAGAACAAGTCACATTGGATACGCGATACTCAACTCGGAGAAGACGCATCACCTGTCCGATGTGGTGCTATTCCACAAGTTATGGCTGCTTTGCGAAATGCAGCATTAGCGGTATTGCGATTTGCGGGGGTTACACGGATAGCGGATAAGATAAAATATTATGCATCAAAACCTTTACTCGCAGTTAACTTGATAACTGAGTGTTTTTAAAACTAAATAACCCTGCAAATTCAGTTGACCAATGCTGCTGGAGCTGTTATCATGTCAATGCCGGGGAAAGAAAGTATCAATTCCAGCCTCAACATCTTCAATCGGATGTCCATACTGTTTTGATATTTTTCGTTGACACCGTTTTGATAGACTAAAAATTATGTGTGCCCTTATCCTTAAAGACCTCCGTTCATATACGCATTCGCGCAAATATCGGATAATTCAGTTTATTATTTTAGCTGTTCTGACCCTTCTGCTTTTTGGTGCTACAGTAGAATTTTATGTCCAAGGAATAAATAAGCAGCAGGTGGGAAAGGCAATTGGTGTTGGAAAACAGGCCTATACGTTTTTTATCATCTGCCTTTTCATGTCACTATTTTTAGTTCCTACACACGCTGTTGAAGCGGTTTATATGGAGCGGTCCGCGCCTTCTATAAAAGATCATCAAAATAGGCGCGGGGCAAACGGGGCGATGTTAGCGTTAACACCGTTGCCGAATTGGAAAATCTTGGGTGGCAAGTTAGCTGCAGTAGTGATTTGGGCATTATGGGGGATAGGGTTGACTGTCCCGTTATTTGCGCTTTCAAGTTACATAGGTGGATTAGCGGCATCACAATTGATAAAAAGTGGGATGGTGATATTGGTAAGTTGTATTTTTTTCACATTAATTGGAATCGGTTTCGCATTGTGGCATTCAGGTCCCCGCGCAAAAGGTATCAGTTATGGGTTAATTTTAGCCATCACTTTCCTTCCGCTTTTTCCGATAACACCCTTTAATGCCATTCCAATGTTTGACATACTGAGTCCACTGTGTGCATTATTGTCTATCCTTCAATCAGATGCACCGTATTTGTGGATATGGAACGTTTGTCTGTTTTGTGGACTATGCTTTGCGATTTTCCCTGCTTTGTGTAGGCGGGTGCCCTAAAGTCATAGAAAAGCACCTGATAACTTATACCATTTCTAACAACCGCTAATGGACAAAAATTGATAGAAATGGTATAAACTGTGGATGTATTTTCTTTCATTTTCAAACCATTTTATGACAAATACACCACCTGTCCATTCCCAAAAACCTCAAAAAACACCGCAGTCTAAACATCCGGGTGTGACCTTTCGTGCAATTCTCATCGGCACCATATTAATCCCGCCCAATACCTATTTCATTATGGCGAATCATCTTCGTTTCTGGAGCACTTTGCCCACGACGATGTCGCTGATTTACAACGTTGTAGTGACGTTGGCTGTGTTGACATGTCTCAATTTCTTGCTCTATAAGTTACTGCCCCGTTTCGCGCTGCGTCAAGGGGAACTACTTACGATTTATGTTATCCTCTCACTTTCGTCAGCGATTGCGGGGCATGACATGATGCAGACTATTGTGCCTGTGATTCCGAACGGTTTTTGGTTTGCAACGCCTGAAAACGAATGGCAACAACTCTTTTGGCGATATTTGCCCAGTTGGATGACATTGAGTGACTTGTCTGTTTTGCAGGATTTCTATGATGGAGATACAACCTTTTATACGAAAAAGTATCTTACTGCATGGTGGGAACCGATCTTATGGTGGACTGTGTTTTTGTCGGTAGTAATTTGGGTAATGATTTGCATAGATCTACTTTTGCGGAAGCAGTGGATTGAACGGGAAAGATTAACATATCCGATTGTGCACCTACCGATAGAAATGACACATTCGGATGGAAGACTCTTTAAAAACAAAATGCTGTGGGTTGGTTTTGCGATTGCAGGCGGGATTGATCTGATTAATGGTATCCACGCCTTCTTTCCTGCTTTTCCAGAGATTCCGGTTCGTCAGGCAAATCTCGGTGCCTACTTCACAGAAAAACCGTGGGACGCTATGGGATGGACACCTGTCTACATTTTGTCATTCGGTGTAGGGCTTGCATTTTTGATGCCGTTGGAGATGTCTTTTTCACTCTGGTTTTTCTATCTGTTCTGGAAGGGTGAACGCATTTTAGGTAGGGCGATGGGACTCCAAGTATTGCCCGGTTTTCCGTATGATGGACCGCAAGGCGTTGGCGCATATCTTGCTATTGCCTGCTTTGCACTTTATGGTGGACGCAAGCACTTTTTTGCCGTTTTTAAGAACCTGACAGGAACATATAAAATGAATCGTAATGTTATCTCTTCATCTGGGCATCTCACGTCTGAGATGCGAGATTCAACAAATTATCGGTGGCCAATAGCTGGGTTGGTGGCGGGCGTTCTTTTTCTTTTCATTTTTTCAGGTTATGGGGGAATGGCTGTTTGGATGATTGCGTTGTATTTCCTTATCTATTACCTTCTTGCATTAGGCATTACCCGTGTGCGTGCTGAAGTCGGACCGCCAACGCACGAGATGTTTGTAGCAAACCCACGACAGTTTATCTTAGATGCAATTGGCTCACGCAAAATTCCACCACAGAGTCTAACAATGATGTCGCTTTACTACGCTTTTAATCGCGGGTATCGTGCGCATCCGATGCCCCATACATTGGAAGGATTTAAGCTTGTTGAGGTGGCAAATATGAGGGCGAGAAGAATGGGCATAGCAATGATGTGTGCTGTCTTCTTCGGTATCCTCGCCTCATTTTGGGCATATCTGGTTGTATCCTACGACATAGGGGCGAATCCGGGTTTGGGGAACGGTGGATATAACAGGCTTCGGACTTGGCTTTATTATCCCAGCGAAACGAATATTCCTGCTGTAGCATTCATGGGTGTAGGATTTCTTTTTACGGGGTTGCTATGGTGGCTCCGCACGCGCTTTCCTATGTTTCCGTTTCATCCGACTGGCTATGCTGTCGCGAGCAGCATGTGGACATTCGGTTGGCTCTGGTTCTCTGTGTTCATTAGTTGGGCTGCCAAAAACCTTATTTTACGGTTTGGTGGCATCCGTCTCTATCATAGAGTCCTACCTCTATTCTTGGGACTTATTTTAGGTGAATTCATAGTTGGTGGAACGTGGGTGTTGGTACGGCTGATTTGGGGTGTATCCGTTTATTCGTTTTATCGTTAGCCATAGATTGAAATTTTTGTCATAGGATTTGTACGATTTGCCCAACTGTTAAATGTAGAACTGCCATTATCAACGGTTATTTGTGTTCTATTGCCCTGCTTCAGAGAGTAATCGCTGAAGGGTACCCCCTAAGATTTCCGCTTTGTCTGTTTCAGGGATAAAAGTGCAGTGGGTGCGGAATGCTTCAAGTGCATGTTGGTAGGTCATAAAATTGCGCACTACAGGATAATCCGAACCCCAACAGAGACGACCAGCACCAAAATGCTCATAGAGGGCACGCACAACTCTATGTGTGTCCGAATACGGATAGTCCCACGAGACCTGTGAGACATAAGCAAACCCCGACATCTTTACGTGAATGTTAGGGACATTAGCAGATGCAAGCACTTCTTGGAGCTGTGGATAGGGATATTCCTCACCTGCCCGCGCGCCTGCCATGTGATGACACAAAAATGGCACTGAAGGAAACTGTGCTGCCAATTTGCGCAGCGGCGCGTGTTGATGACTTCCCATGGCGATACTTGCGATCAAACCAAAATCTGCGGTTATTTGGAAGAAACGTTGTCCATCCTCCGAAAAGAACCAACCCCCGTCGTCATCACCTCTGAGATAGTGCGTATATCCTTTTAGGTTGAATGCTTCCGCTGATGCCTTTAGCCGCTCAGCTGCACCGTCGGTGTGATATGTATCTGTCCAAGAACAATCAACATCTGCAAACTGAATTAAGCGATCCGGATAGCGTTGAACACATTCTGCAGCATAGTCGTTATTGTCGAGATTTCTATCAATCCGTGCGCAAATAAGCACTGCTTTATCAACGTTGTGCAAATCCATTTCGTGGAGAAGTTGTTCAACTTTTCCACGACTCTCATCATCGGGAATAGGCGGTTGGTAGGGCCAGCGTGGCCAAGCGTGTGTATGTGAATCAATAATCATTTGGTGTTTATGGTTGGACAATGCGTTGTTGCTTAAGTGCTTCTATCTCCCGCGACAATTCTTCGATCCTTCTATCTTGTGTCCGTTCATTTTTTCCGCGCCATGCCATGATAATCTGCGGAATACCAATTGTTACAACGATTAGAACTATTAGGGACGATACAAATCCTACGACTAAGAGAAGCTGATTGCGAATGCTGTTAAATCTGATATCCATGTACTCTCTTAACTGTTTTTCGGATTTAGCAATATCCGCTTTGAGTCCTGTTTCCAATTTAGCAATATCCGCTTTGAGTCCTGTTTCTAATTTAGTAATATCCGCTTTGAGTTTTGCCTCGGATTTAACGATCTCTTCTTTGACAATCAAACGGATTTTGTCAAGGTCAGAGGAAGTTAACTGACTAATAGCAGAGGATGTAATTACGAAAAATGCAACACAAAAAAACAGAATAGATTTCATTATAATCACCTCTTTTGCATACTACTTGATGTTGTAGGGCTTTGTCAACCTAAGATTGCCTTCTGAAGTTAATAGACTGATATTTCTCACAGTGATCAAATTTCCGTAGACTTTTCATTTTTGGAAAAAACAGACTCAAACTCATCTTCAGCCAGCAGTTTGTCAATTGTTGCACAGATAGTTTTTTTAGAAAGTTGTTGGACAATCACCATATCAGATGTCCAAAAATAGAGACCATCCGCACATTCACCTGTCTTTTTATATTGCTTCATTAAAGTTTCAATATTTTGAAGCGTAAAAAAGACAACGGAGAAACTGTCTCCATTTGGAAAAGTCACTTCAACATCAACATTATCGTTGTTGGGATCAAGAGGAGCAATTCCATTATAGATAGTTAGTTCGTAATCATTGTGTTGAATAATAGTGTAAGGTTTGTCCATATTTAATCCGGAAATTAATTAATGTCTACAATCCTTGCAATGCTGCGATAATCTGTCCAGAATTAGTTCGATGACCGTACCGTTGGCCAAGGTCTGTCCAAGCAATTTTACCATCTTCATCAATAATATAGGTAGCCGGACGCGCCAGATTCTCAGATGGTTGCTGAAGTACGTTGTAGTCAGAAACGGTTTGTAAATTGCTATCCGAAAGCAGCGGAAAAGTAATTTGCAGATCGTCTTGTGTTAAACCCGCACCAAATTGCGTATCTCCACTGATCGCAATCAATTCAGCACCTTCCGCTTTGATATTTTCATATCCACTTTGCAACTCACCGAGTTGCGTTCGACAGTGTGGTCAGAGCCCAGTTGCATAAAAGACAAGTGCTACTTTTTGTCCGGCATAATGGGAGAGAGCAACCAAATTGCCCTTACCATCTGGTAAGGAAAAAGCAGGTGCTTCTACGCCAACTGATAACCCTTCGCCTGGCGGCAACGGTTCCTGTGGTGCCGGCGTTAGAATTTCAGCGATTTGATCACTATTAAGACAACCAAAACATATAAACGTCATCGCTATTAGCGCAACGTAGACAAGTTCGTCAACAAATTTAATTCTCATATTTCACGTTTCCCTTCATCATTTTGTGATTGCATCCATTGGTGAACATCTGCGCGCATCTCTTCAAGTATTGAATGCGATGTTGCATCAGATGCTAAATTGTTAAATTCGTAAGGATCTGCTTTTATATCATACAGTTCCTCAACAGGGTGATGCTGTGTCAAATAAATGAGTTCAGCAGTTTTCGGGTCATTTTTTGCCTTTTCTACCCAACTGTTCCATACTTCAGCATGGCTTTCGGGAATCCCTTCTACTTCAGTAAAATGGGTTGTCCAAGTATTTTCAGGCATCAGATTTAAAATATATTTATATTGACTATCCCGAATGCACCGTTGCGGGAAAACATTCATGTTTCCATCGCGGGTATGCGTGCCGTAAATTTTATCACGAAAAGTAGTTCGCTGTCCACATAAAACATCTTTGAAACTTCTGCCATCTAAATCTTCTGATGGTTCACCTCCTGCGATATCTATAAGTGTCGGTAAAAAGTCAACATGCGAAATCATCGCTTCAGCAACGGTCTTAGCGGGAATCTTACCATGCCATCGTGCAATAAACGGCAAACGAATACCGGTGTCATACAAGGTCCATTTACAGTGTGGCCACTCGGAACCGTGATCAGTCGTGTAAATAAAAAGTGTGTTGTCAGTATATCCGTGTGTTTCCAACATTTTATCAACTTCACCGATGCGTTTATCCATCGTTGTGATATCCTGATAATAGTTAGCCAGGGCTTTTCGAGTGATGGGTGTATCCGCAATATAGGGCGGTAGGGACAATACATCTGGGTTATAGATTTTGTTTGGTTCCCATGTGACATGCGGGTTGCTATCCCCAAGAATTAGACAGATCGGTTGATTTGGATTTTCTTGCTGATGGGTAGCGAGAAAACTTTCAACTGGTGCAGTATCAAGCCCTTCTGAGCGATATTTGCGTGCATGTTCAGCGCGTTTCGGCAAAAATCCACCGATATATTCAAAATCAAAGAGCGTTTCCGGTTTTACATGCGTTTTCCCAGCGATTGCTACACGATAACCGAGTTTTCTGAGCAATTTCGGCAAAGCGTTGAGATGAGAATGACATTCCGTATGATTCCCCATTGCGCCGTGCTGAGCCGGATAGAGTCCTGTGTACAGGGTTGAACGAGAAGGCGCGCAGGTTGGTGTCGGTGTAAACGCATGTGTAAAGCGCATGCCTTCTTCTGCAATACGGTCTAAATGTGGTGTTTGAATGTGCGTGTTGCCGTAGCAACCGAGATATTCCCATCCATGATCATCGGATAAGTAAACAACGATGTTCGGTTTTGGCATCAGCTTATTCCTTTATGGAGCGAAACGGTTTCGGTTTTTCTGCATTGTCATCTTCCATCGGAACAGGTTCTGGGGGAAATTGCGTACAGACTTCACCGTTTTTCATTACCCAACGGAAGTTATGCCAGAATCGCTTGCTCGTCTTGACGATCTCAGGGTTTGTCCAAACACCCGCAACCGCAATACGACTCTTATCACTCTGATTAGGTGGACTATAGTGCCACATACTGCTGTGCCAAAAGACGACATCACCGGGTTCCAATTCAATATGGTGTACACCGTGTTTTTGCAGCATCTGCTCAACTATATCGCGTGGAAGTTCGCCGTGGATACTGTCGGGATATAGAATGTGTTCAATGATCGCTGTCTTGTGGCTACCGGGGATAAATTGCATGCATCCGTTATCTTTCGTTGCGGGTTCAAGCGGCATCCAGAAGTTGAATGGTTCCGTCTCACCATCGCGCCAAAGGCCGTTATCTTGGTGCCACGGCGTAGCACTGCCGGTCCGAGCAGGTTTCAGGAAACAGCTATTGAACTTCATGATGATGTCGTCACCGAGAAAGTAGCGGGCGATATTGAGCAATTCTTCACCTGCATGAATATTGTGCCAGATAAGGGGTGATTGAACACAGAAGTTTGCTAATTTACGGTAACGGGCTATCCTTCCTTGCGGTGTATCCTCCATCGGATTCATCGGGTCTAAATCAACAAACTTACCCGGTTCAGGTAACATGATGACGTTGCGGATTACACCGCGAAGTTCAGTGGCAAGTTCACGCGAAATGACGTTACGAAGAATGAAATAGCCTTCGGTTTCATACTGAGATTTTTGATCAGCGGTTGGTTCCCATCGTCCCATTGAATGTTATCCTTTCTGTTTAAATTATACAAAATTTTTGTTTAAAAACAAAAATTTTAGATTTTCTTACAAAAAATGTCCAAATTTTGTAACCACATCTTATTTATATACGTAGTCTTTAAATGTAAGAATTTTGTAACCACTCTTATTTATATTACGTAGTCTTTTTTTTTTAGGTGTTTTAATAAGTTGGGAACTATACTGCTAAAAGCGTTGTCCGAAATTTCTCTATATTGATGACACAAACATCTATATTGACAGAGAAATTCGCCTTATTCATTTTGTATTCCTGCCAAAGCAATTTAGCAGATACTGAGTACAATGTCAATTCCTTTTAGAAATGGCATCTGCATGTTTCCACGCCACCTGCTCAATCCGATAAACAATTTATTCAATGTTTTCTAAACACAGATACGGAAAAAGAAATGCTAACGAAAGAAATGGTACAAGACATCCCTTCGGAGCCGGGTGTCTACTTCTTCTACGGTGCCTCAGGTAAAATCCTTTACATTGGCAAGGCGAAATGTCTACGCAAGCGTGTGCGTTCCTATCTCCATAACAGCAAAAATCGACGTTCCAAAATCAAGAGACTTATCAGATGGACAACGTCTGTACATTATCAGGTTTGCCAATCAGAACAGGAAGCACTTTTCCTGGAATCGCGTCTAATCAAAGAACATCAACCATCCTATAATTCTGCCCGGAAGTATGGCACTCAAACGTGGTATATTCGGATAAATATAGCTGAAGATTTCCCTCGGCTTGAAAGGGTGCCTGAGCCGCAAGCAGATGACGCGAGGTATTTCGGGCCGCTATCAAGCCGGCGATGGACAGATGAAGCAATTGATGTTTTACAGCGGATTTTTATGGTGCGCACCTGCCAAGAAACGATAACACCTATGGCAGGCTATCGGGCATGCTTACAATACGACATGAAACATTGTTATGCGCCTTGTGCAGCACTCATCACTCGCGAACTCTACAGAGAAATAATAATGAACATTATTAACTTGCTTGATGGAGAATATGAAAAAGTACAAGCGAATCTTGTATCAAAACGTAATAGTGCGTCCGCGATGCTGCAATTTGAGCGGGCAGCAGCGATTCAAAAGCAGCTGCTACGGGTCCAAAAGGTCTTTCCATTCCTTGATGCGCACCGCGAGAAGCCTTAACATTCTTCCTGTCAAATCTCCATGCTTTAGCTTGCGGGATGTCCACGGCTAATCGGTTTATTTATCAAAAAAACTTGACAATCTAATAAATATATGGTATAATGTGAGTTTGATAAATAGTTTTAGAAGTTACATATCATTGGTAACTGATAGTCATTTTCCTGTAGTTCTCTATGTTTGAGTGAAGGTTTCTTCTTCAGACAGGTATAAGCGATCAAGGCAGCAACTGTGTTCACTTGAAAGTTAACAGGACTTCTATGCCGTGTGTGTTGTATCTCTGTCTGACTTTTGAGTTCTTTATTCACCGACTCAATAAGCATCCGTTTTCGTAAAAGTGCTGCGTCAGCATCAGACAAAGGTTCAGGCTTCATATTCTTACGCACCTTGTAAATGAGTGCCACACCGTCTTCTTGGAGTTTCTCCCGTAGGTTTTTCGGGATGTATCCTTTATCGGCAAATAGTTTGCCAAAGAGCCCTTGACACAACTGTGGCACGGGTTTCCTGTCATCTACGTTTCCTGCTGTTATCATAGCTGACAACAGCTCACCTTGGTCGTTGATGACGAGATGGAGTTGAAACCATAGAACCACCCCATAGAGGTTTTAGAATGCCCCGCATAATCAGCGAAAACGCGATGTGCTGAAATCCGACGATTATGGCAGACCGGCAGCGGTGTTGAGTCTATGAAGGAAGTCCCATTACACGCACCGAAGCGGGTGTTAAGAAAAATAAACAACGGAACCAATACCTCTTGTGAGAGCTGCACAAAACGACTATAACTCACAAGGTTTGGAAACGCCCAGCGTAGCTGGCAGCAGACATAATCCTGATAATAGGTTTTAAAGTTCTTATACTGCTTATGATGAAAAAGCACAAATATCGTCATGACTTCGCTCGGATAAAGTCCCTGGGTCTGCCCCGTGTATTGCGTGTCCCGGGTATTTCTGGCAACTGGTGTTGTGCTTGCTATCGTTCATACGTAAGAAAAAAGTCGTCAATTTCACAGAAAAGTGTTATAATATCCATCAGAGAACTCCTTTGTGGGTATTAAGTATATTTCATAATAACAAAGGAGTTCTCCATTTACAAGTTTTTAATTATCAAACTCACGTTACACTATTAACAAACTCGGAGAATAACTCAGAATTCGAGGGTTTTTTCAAAAAACGTGGTAAATAACGTTTAAACCATAGGTGAGGTCTTGTCAGGGAATATCCTATTTTAGATTGGACTATGGTCAAAAGGAGATGTACTTCATGCAGGAAAAAATGATTCTTGAAAAGATTCGTCACGTGCGTCGACGTTTGAACGTACAAGGATACTTTCAAACGCTCGCGATGTTCCTATTATATGGACTTTTAGTGTGTGTGCCGGCAGTTATCGTTGATAGCCTCGTTACCTCATTTAACATTCCACCACTTGTATTCCTTGGTATCGCAGGTGGTATTGCAGTTATCGCTCTGGTTGTCTGTCTGATTAGACCGGTCAATCTACAGGAAGCAGCCCGTGCAATTGACATAGACGCGTCCCTTAAGGACCGTGTTGTAAGCGGTCTGGAACAGATTCAGCGTAAAACCAACGAAACGTTGACTGCGCTTCAACTTCAAGATACCTCAAAAAGATTAGCAGCAGTGCCTATCAAAAAGGTTGCGCGATACACTATCCCACGTGAAACCAAATTTATCGTTATTGTGGCAATATTTCTCATCACGTTCTCGTTTGTTGAGTTTTTCGCGCCACCTGCGACTTCAACGGAAATTGACTTTTCACCAGAAATCGCAGCGCAAGCGGATACGCTGTTGAAAAAAATTGAAGAGGTACAGAAAGACACTGAACTGAATGAGGACAAAGAACTCAAAGAAATCTTGAAAGAAATTGAGGAAAGAACACTTGAATTAAAGAAACCGCAGATTAAACCGAAGGAAGCTCTTAAAAGGATGACAGAATTAGAGGCACTGTTGAAAACGAAAACGGATCCCCTCAAAATGGCGCAGCAGGAAGAGCTTATGAAGGGACTCGGGCAACAGTTTATCGGTAATCCGATTCTCGGTGATTTTGGGCAGCAGTTGAAACGCGGTGACTATCAAAAAGCAGCTGACAAACTTGACAAAGTGGCAGAAGATGTCCCGAAGTATGACCAAGAAAAACGTCAGAACCTGTCTGACGAACTCAAACGCGCTGGCAAAAGCCTTAAAGACACCGATCTTGATGGGCTTGGCGGGAAATTAGCAAGCTCAGGAGAAGCAATGGAAGGAAACGATTCCAAAGGTGCGCAAAAGGGTTTGGGGGCTTCAGCTAAAAAAATACGTGATTTTGACCTCCTCAAGAGTAGAAATCAAAAATTGGCAGAATTGCTGTCCGAATGTGAAGCGTGCAAAGCCGGTATTGCAGGTGCTTGCAACAGCAAAGGGATTAATCCTGCTACGGGACTGACAAAATTATTATCTAACAAATCCAGTGAAGGTGCTGGTAATAAAACTTCCACTACCCAACAAGGTGATCTTACTTCCCTTGATTCTACCCTTAATCTTGAAAAACTCACGGGTGTTCAAGGCGAAGGCAGTTCCACCGTTCAAACATCCAAAGCATCGGCAGAAGGACAAGAATCTGCTCTCAGTTATAAAGATGCCTATATGAAGTATCAGAAACTTTCTGAAGATGCGCTCACTCAAGAACAGATTCCGCTTGGGTATAAGTTCTACGTAAAACGTTATTTTGAATCGATTAAACCAACTGATGAGTAAGCCGAATCGTCATGCAAATCACCGCAGAGATTTTATGTCTTTGCGGTGATTTAATGTCTATGCTCCATTATCATTAGGAAGAAATATGTCCGAACAAGTTGAACAAAAACATGAAGAATTTCGTGAGACTTTTCTAAAAATACAACAAGAGGTCTCCAAACGAATCGTCGGTCAAAAAGAGATTATTGAAGGCGTTCTTATTTGCTTGATGACGGGAGGGCATGCGCTATTGGAAGGTGTTCCCGGCTTAGGCAAAACACTGCTCATCCGCACACTGCATGAAGTGCTTGACCTCGAATTTTCTCGGATTCAGTTTACTCCTGATCTCATGCCTGCTGACATCGTAGGCACTACAGTGGTTGCTGAAGACGAAAACGGACGAAAATTCTTTGAATTTCAACATGGACCTATCTTTGCCAATCTTGTCCTCGCTGACGAAATCAACCGTGCCACCCCAAAAACACAATCCGCCTTACTTGAGGCAATGCAGGAAAAATCTGTAACCGTTGCCGGACAACATCGCCCCTTGGATTTACCTTTCTTTGTGATGGCAACCCAAAACCCATTAGAAATGGAAGGGACATATCCTTTACCAGAGGCACAACTTGACCGCTTCTTTTTTAAGCTGAAAGTTGAGTACCCAAGTCTTGATGAACTTGACATCGTGATGGAACGTACCACGAAACGCGAAATGCCTGTCGTCGATAAGGTTTGCGATGGTCAGTCGATTAACGAACTGGAACAGATTGTTCGCGACATCCTCGTCGCCGAAGACGTACGCAAATACGCCTTACGAATTGTTATGGGGACACACCCTGAAGTCGAAGATGCTCCAGAACAGACAAAAAAATATGTTAGATACGGTTCAAGTCCCCGTGGTGCGCAAGCTCTGATTCTTGCCAGTAAGGTGCGCGCAATCCTTGATGGTAGATATAACGTCGCCCGTGAGGACATTCAAGCTGTCGCACTGCCGAGTCTACGGCACCGTCTCATTCTTAGCTTTGAAGGCGAAGCTGAAGGAATTGATCCTGACGGAATTATCCAACATCTGTTGGAAGTTATTGATTGATTTCTTTTAGAGCAATTTTCTCTCAAGGAAATGGGCAAAGAACGAGGATAACACGCTGCGGGCTATTTTAAATACCGCGAGGTTTCCCTATGAACGAAACAGAATCTGCATTTGATAGCGACTTTCTCAAAAAACTTGAATACCTCTATATTGTCTCAAAGAAAATTTTTGCTGGCCGGATCAAGGCAGAACGCCGCAGTACACGTCGCGGTGTCAGTGTAGAATTTGCGGATTACCGCAACTACACTGCAGGTGACGATTTTCGCTATATTGATTGGAACGCTTTTGCAAGATTAGATGAACTTTTACTGAAACTCTACGAAGAGCGAGAAGACCTCCATATCTATTTCCTTGTTGATGCAAGCCAATCCATGACTTACGGGGAATTACCGAAACTGATTTATGCCAAACGTGTCGCCGCAGCACTCGCTTATATCGGGTTATCCAATCTTGACCGTATCGGGATTACTGCTTTTAACACTACCGACATGAATCGGCTGCCTACAGAACGTGGAAAAGGAAAAATCTTTACCGTACTCAATTTCCTTGATCAAATTGATGGTACTGGCGAAACTGATCTGGAAAGCGCATTTCACAATTTTGTTCACATGACCAAAAGACGTGGATTAGTCGTCCTTATTTCCGACCTGTTCGATCCAAAAGGATTTACTGCCGGGCTGAACATGCTAAAATTTCAAAAACATGACCTTTTCGTCATTCACATTATTGACGAAAAGGAAGCAGAACCCAACCTGCTGGGCGATTACCATCTCGTTGACGTTGAAACGGACCAACTCCGGCCGGTTACCATTAACGAAAATCATATTAAACGCTACCAAGTTCTTTTCAAAAAATATTGTGATGATCTTGACCGATATTGTACACAGCGAGAGATTAGTCTTGTACGGACAATGACCAAAGCCCCCTTTGAAGAACTCATCCTACGTATTTTCCGAATGGGCGGTTTTATATCCTAACGAATCAATTTTAACCAACATTGTCCGACAGAAATTGATTAATGAATTTTTTAACGCCCACCTCCTTATTTCTATTTGGCCTTGCTATCCCTATAATCGCTTTATATATTCTAAAATTGCGGCGTAGACGCGAACCCGTCTCTACGCTGATGTTTTGGGAACAACTTTTCAAAGAGAGACAAACCACCTCTCTATTTCAAAGACTAAAACATCTTTTATCTCTACTGCTTCAATTATTATTTCTTGCGCTTTTAGTGCTTGCTATTGCCCGACCACAGTTTGCATTCATAACAAAATCCGCACGACAGCTTATCTTGATTATAGATCACTCCGCAAGCATGAATGCAGTCTTGAATCTCGATCCGGATAATTCTTCCTCCGAATCCCGTTTAGATTCCGCAAAGCAAAGTGCATTACAGATGGTAAAAGGGCTGCGGTTTATGGACGAAATGTCAGTCATCAGTTGCCACACACGCCCCACAATTCGGGCACCTTTCACCAATCATCAAAAAACACTTCGGCAAGCAATTGAATCGATTAAACCAACTGACATAGAAACAGCCCTAAAACCTGCGGTGGATTTAGCGTTTGATGTCGCACAAACTAAACCGAACCCAGAAATTATTATCCTTAGCGACTTTCAGTCTGTGTCAGAAGAAACACTTGAAAAATTTCAACAATCGCTTCCGCAAGACACACCAACCGAAGAAGAACAGGATGAAAAAGAAAAGATTAAACTACATCTTATCAGAATAGGTGAAGACATTGATAACATTGGTATCACACAATTTCGCGTTCGAAAAAGTATCGTTAATGCGTTCGATTATGAAACATTGCTGACTGTTGTTAACGCGTCTGATGAAGAAAAGAAGTGTAGTGTAGAACTCTATTTTAACGAAAGTCTCTTTGATGTTCGTCCTTACACCCTTGCACCCGGCGAGAAAAAATCTGAAATTTTCAGCAATTTTACTTTTGAAGGCGGCGAGCTAAAAGCAGTGTTAGACGTTACAGACGCGCTGCCGACTGACAATGTTGCCTACGCAGCACTACCGAAACGTGAACTCATCTCTGTTTTGCTGGTAACAAACGAGAATCCATTCCTGCAAAAAGTGCTCTCCGTTGATGAAAAGCTAAACCTAAGTATTATGACCCCGGAAGAATACGAGTCTGATGCTAAAGAGGCTCAGGTTGTAGTATTTGATCGGTTCAATCCAACGGTGCTTGGAGATGGGAATTATATGTTTATCTATCCTCCCAAAGCCACCAATCCGCCTGATGAAAGCGCAAACAACCTTGTTGCAACATGGAACATCGGAGAAGCACTTGAAACACCTATTATCACCGATTGGGAACGAACACATCCGATCTTACGCCACGTCCACTTGGAAAATGTGCTAATTGGTGAGGCTTATGAGGTCACACCACCTTCCACAGCACAGATTCTTGCGCGTTCGTTTGAATCTCCTGTGCTTTTCGTTGATGTTACGCCGAAACGAAAAATTGTCTTTGCTGCGATTAACATTCTTGAATCGGACCTACCATTGCGCATTGCATTTCCTGTTATTATCGCGAATACGATCCAGTGGTTTCAACAGAGTGAAGGTCCGCAGGAGTATCACCTCCGGACTGGTGAAGTGCTCCACTATAAAATAGATTCGCAAACTAACCCAGAAGAAGAGACTCCATCCGAAAAATCGCAAAAAATCCTAAAAGTTAACGGTCCAGGCGACAAAACATGGGACGTTGCAGTTGAAAATGATGAAGTCCTCTTTGACCAGACCCTAAATGCGGGTTTTTACGAGTTGACTTTATCTGAGAAACCAGCAGCTGAAAATGAAGATAAATCTACAGTCAATAGCGAAAATGAATCTACAACCGATAACATAGAAGCAGATGCCCCAGAACAAGTATGGGCAGTCAATCTCGCAAGTGAAACAGAATCTCACATCGGGACCGCTGATGGAATTGAAGACCTATTAGCAGAATCAGATGTTTTAGGGAGTGGTTCCTTTTTTCGTTATCCGCCTTGGATATACTTGGTGTTTTTGGCAGTTATTTTAAGTGTTGTAGAGTGGTTTCTATATCAACGTAGAAGAATTGATTGAACGTAATTTGCCTTAACACCCCAATATAAATGGACTACTATTTGCAGATAGACTTGACATATAGTAGCACTATATGCAAACAGACTTGACATATAGTAGCACTATATGCAAACAGACTTGACATATAGTAGCACTATATGTTACGCTAATGGTATGGTAAAAAGACAATTTTGGCTCAATCGTATTGAAACTGCTTGGGAACGCCGTTCTGTCGTATGGTTATCTGGTGTACGCAGAGTTGGAAAAACATGTTTGTGTCAGACACTTCCGAACATTGAATATTTTGACTGTGAACTACCTCGTGTCAGGCGATTGATGGAGGACCCGCAAGGATTCCTTGATAGTATTGGAAATGGACGGATTGTGCTTGATGAAATCCATCGGCTACCAAACCCATCAGAATTACTGAAAATTGCAGCGGATCATTATCCCCAGATTCATATCATCGCAACCTGTTCATCCACACTGGGTGCCAGCGCAAAATTCCGTGACACGCTTGCAGGGCGTAAAATGGAATTGTGGTTAACCCCGATTATAAAAACTGATCTTGGTGAATTCAATCAGACAAACCTACAACATCGGTTATTGCATGGTGGATTACCCCCGTTTTTTCTTGAGACAGAATTTCCTGAATATGAATTTCAAGAGTGGATAGATGCATATTGGGCAAAGGATATTCAGGAACTTTTTCGACTTGAACGTCGTTACTCGTTTCAAAAATTTGCAGAACTTCTTATGGCACAAAGCGGTGGTGTTTTCGAAGCCACTCGTTTTGCAGCTCCTTGCGAAGTAAGTCGAGGCACAATATCAAACTTCCTTTCTGTATTGGAGGTAACCTTTGTCGTCAATATCGTCCGTCCCTTTAGTTCCCGTCGCTCAACCGAGATTGTTGCTGCCCCAAAAGTCTATGGATTTGACACAGGTTTTGTCTGTTATCATAAAGGGTGGTCACAACTGAGACAGGACGATTTCGGGCTACTGTGGGAACACTTCGTTCTAAATGAGATTATGGCACATACACAATCACGTGATATTCAATATTGGCGTGACAAAAGGGGACATGAAGTCGATTTTGTCCTTACACGCACCCGTGGCATACCAGTTGCCATTGAGTGTAAGTGGTCTGCTGCAGGATTTTCACCGCGTCAATTACTTGCATTTCGTAGACAATACCCTGATGGTAAGAATTTTGTTGTCGCACACGATGTAGACAATTCTTTTACTAAAGCGTACAACGGTATTTCAGTTAAGTTCGTAAATTTGGATACACTGATTGCAGAAATAATTGAATATCGTTGATTTGGCGTATTCAGCGTTAATTTGGCCAAATGCCAAAAGCGCATTTGGCGTTGATTCACCGTTAAAAAAACCGTTAATTTGGTATTAGAAAATGCTTGTGGACATTCAAAATTTCCACTTCAACAACGTCACCCGATTATGCCAGACAAGCACTCCCATCATTGTGCCTATGGCTGCACCTGTTAACACATCTGAAGTATAATGTCGCCCAAGATAGATACGCGAAAAACCTACTAATCCCGCGCCGATGTATAACGGAATTCGCCACTTCGGATACTGATAACCAAGAATCGTTGCTGCACTAAATGCAATAGATGCATGTCCAGATGGCATGGATGGATTCCCAAGCATATCATCAAGGGGTCTCTTTCTTCGAACTAACTGCTTTATGCCATAAGTTACAATCCCTGTGCTTATGTATGCAGAGGATAGCAATCGTCCTGTGTTTTGATGCTCCCCATCTCCGTACGCCATAAGCAAAATAGATAACCCCATGACTGATCGATAATGCCCAAATTCTGATACACCTTCCATAACCGTCCACATCGGTTCGCTCCGCGGCGGTGCATCGTAGATACGATCAAAGAGTTGCTGATCCCATTGTGCAAAAATATTATCGGCATTCGCGTCTAAACCTATTGCAAACCAGCAGAGAAACAGTACATAGATAATTGATGCTTGTGTTAAACGTAACGGAATAAATTGTTGTGATATAAGTCTTGATATCAAAATATCAAATCTCAATTTTTTACTCATAACTATCATCACTTATACAAAATTAACGCAAACTAACAGTTTGCGGGACATATCAGATTGGAAATATTAGCAAGTTTTCTGACAAAAGATTAGTTACTTGAATTTCCTAAATCCTTCATTCCATTTTTCCGCCAATCTTCCTCTTTCTGCTTTAACTTTTCACTGTCCTCCGGATTCTTAATATCATAGATATGAGGCGTAATAATAAAAACAATTTCCGTATCTTGGACTTCAGTTTCGGTGCTTTTGAAGAGTCTTCCAAGTAAAGGAATATCGCCAAGGATAGGCACTTTGTTTTCCACCTGCTTCTGTTTCTTGCGAATGATGCCACCGACGATCAGTTGCTGTCCATCCTCAACGTCAACATAGGCACTGAGAGAGTTATCGTCTGTTATCGGCGCATTAAAATCGGTAAACTCAATGAAGTTGCTGGCACTGATATTTGTAATATCTAAACCGATTGTCCGTTTGCCATCTTCCCCCGCCTGTGATTTTGCGATATAAGGCGTGAGTGAAATGTTGATGCCGACAGGTGGATCAATAAAATCGTAGTTGAAAAGCGGTTGTGTGGCGGTATCCCCAAGAATGCTATTGGTATCAACACTTTGGA
>PYJA01000084.1 GCA_003635185.1 Candidatus Poribacteria bacterium
TCGCAAATTGCCTCAACAGCATAAATCTGATAACACGGCACGGCTGCGCCGAGGGTTAATCCTATTTCTGCGTCATAGTCTAATACGTTGACTTCGGGAATGGATTTGATGTCTATCATCCAGTCCAGCGCTCTTCTGCCTTCTCTTGCTTGGACGATCAGATCAGTGCCACCCGCAAGGATTCTGGCTTGGTCCCCTTTTTCGTCAAGCAATGCAACTACTTCGGATACCGTTTTAGCATCAATATATTCAAATGCTTGCATGACAACGATCTCCTTTCATTTGATTTGGATTTTCTGGCATTTTTAATTATAGTAAACTTTAGAATTAATTGAACATTATGAGCAGTTCGGTCAGAAAACCGAAACTAACGCAGACGCTGTCCCATAACCTGTTAGGTTGTGTTCCGTTTCTGCACAACCTAACAGGTTATGCTACAAATGTCCCTTTAATTCTAAATGTCACCATAGATTATACCATATATACGAAAAGATGCAAGTTTTTTCGCGAGTATTATTCTGAACCAGGATTTCAGGATTAGGTGAGGTGCGCGAGCTTGTCTGAATGACGGATTAGGCGGATTTGTTGAGTTTCGCAAACTCAACCCAATATAACACTTTCACACCCTATTGAAAATATTGGAAAGGGTATGTAAAGTTTTTGTCATTAACCATTGCTTTTTCTTGTTGGAGGTTTACAACCCGATTTCTCAATTGCCACAAGTATATGGTCTGGGCTGCTTTACTCAGGGAATGTGACGCGCTCATAAATTTCACGCAAAGGCAGTTCACATTGAACTGAAATAAGGGGCAGGTGTTCTTCAATGTTTTGAAAATCGGTAAGCATCCAATTGTTTTCTTGACGGCTGAAGCGTTCAACGCAAATCTTATCTTGTGCAACAAGGATATATTCCTGTAAAGATGGCAGCTCTCGGTAGTGCATAAATTTTTCACCGCGGTCATAAGCCTCTGTTGAGGGAGACAAAACTTCCACGAGAATAATTGGATTGAGGAGTATATCAAAAACATCATCTTCAAAACGGGGTTCTTCACAAACGACAACGACATCGGGGTAGAAATAAGATGAAGTGCTGGGTGTACTGACCCGCATTTCGTTTGCTAATACAACACACCCGCTGTCTTTTAAGCGAGTGCCAAGTTGAATACAGATATTGCCTGTAATCAAATTATGTGCGAAACTTGCTCCGGACATTGGGATTATTTTCCCCCTAACGTATTCACTTCTAACCGTTTCTGCGTCCGGTATCGCCTTACGTTCTAAAGTGATATATTCTTCGGGTGTGAGGTAAGTTGGTGCAGCAGAAGTTGCCATGGGTTCCTCCGGTAATTCAATAATATTTTGATTATAGCATAACCGAGAGTATATGTCAAGGCGTGAACGCGGGAATTCTCAGAGGCATTCCCCGCCTTGCCAGCAGAAATGTACATCTGCTGGCGAGGTTTCCTAACCTCGCCAAATTACCGAAATATTTATTTAAACTTCATACAGGTTGTGTTCCGTTTCTGCACAACCTAACAGGTTATGCTACAGTGTCTGTGGTAGTTTCGGTTTTCTGACCGAACCGATCCTTAGGTAGCAACTTGGGTTATATATGAAAAGAATTTTGATAGAAGAATCAGAAATGTTGGGGAATTGGGTGGTTCTAAAAAGAGTCCGATTTACAAAGCTTCTGCCAATTTGTTTTAGGTTTGATTAGCCTTACTCAGGAAATGTGACGCGATCATAAATTTCACGCAAAGACAGTTCACATTGAACTGAAATAAGGGGCAGGTGTTCTTCAATGTTTTGAAAATCGGTAAGAATCCAATTGTTCTCTTGACGGCTGAAGCGTTCAACGCAAATCTTATCTTGTGCGACAAGGATATATTCCTGTAAAGATGGCAGCTCTCGGTAGTGCATAAATTTTTCACCGCGGTCATAAGCCTCTGTTGAAGGAGACAAGACTTCCACGAGAATAATTGGATTGAGGAGTATATCAAAGACATCATCTTCAAAACGGGGTTCTTCACAAACGACAACAACATCGGGATAGAAATAGGATGAAGTGCTGGGTGTGCTGACCCGCATTTCATTAGCGTAAGTTTCGCATTCTTGTCCCTTTAAACTGACATGGAACATAACTGATATATTCATCGTGATAAGGTTATGCGCGCGACTTGCTCCGGACATTGGGATTATTTTCCCCCTAACGTATTCACTTCTAACTGTTTCTGCGTCCGGTATCGCCTTACGTTCTAAAGTGATATATTCTTCGGGTGTGAGGTAAGTTGGTGCTGCAGAAGTTGCCATGAGTTCCTCCGGAAATTCAATGATATTTTGATTATAGCATAACCGAGAGTATATGTCAAGGCGTGAACGAGAGAATTTGTGCGAAAACTGAATGCCTCTATATCACGGGGCTTTCATGAGATAAAGGTGAAAACCTTCATCGCCAACCGTTGAACCTGTGAATTTTTCCAACAGTGTAAGTTGATACTCCTCAACCTGCGACACATTCAAAGAGCTACTCATGATAATTAGCACATCTTGGGAGTTTTGCGTACTTAGCATTTTGGCTTCTTTGACGACATCTCTGTTGGAGACACTACCTGTTCTGGCTTTGTCCCATCTGACAAATGAACCGAATCGGCTGCCACGCGGATAATAAACTTGATCTTTTTCAAGGTAGCCGACAACCGTACTCACCTGAGGGTCCCCATGCCCCACCATGAGCATATCTTGCCTGCCTTGCGCCTTAATATATTCAGCGGTTCTTTTACCGTTAGAGAAGATATGTTCTGTATCCATACGGATAGCAGTGATGCCGCCGAGAAAATGAACAACAAGAATCACAGTGAAAATGGGACCAAAGAACCATTGGGCTAATCGGCTAATACGACTGAATGGGAAGTTTATCTCAGGGCAATCATAGTAAATCCAACTTGACAGAACAAATGTGAAAAACAGGAACCCATGATGACGTATACTGCCACCGTACTTGACATAAAAAAATGCAAGGAGTCCTACGGTGGCTATCAGATAGATAAAGAGCGCGGTAGGGCGTTTTAAGAAACGGATAACACACCAAAGGACGATGAAAAAACAGATCGGTAATCGGATTGACTGAAAGAACTCGTAACTGTTGAGTTGGTGGCTACCCCAAAATCCCATAGATGCTCTTGGAGATGGCAGCATGGCTTGCGTAATGATTTTGATGAAGTTGAAAACGCGTTGTATTTCAAACTTAAAGTGCCACCCAACAGCAAATCCGTAATCAGCCGGTGGTTTAAGTTGTAGGACAGAGGTGACAATACCAAAACCGATAAGGGCAAAACCTATCCAAATATACCGTTTATTTTCGGTGAGTGCTTCTTTCTTATAGCAGTAGAAATAGAGATATTCACACATGAGAGCAAACCCGATGGCAATAGTTACGATGAGAGCATGGACGCTTGTATGTGCCAACAGTATTAAAACAATACCGATCCACAGAAATCTTTTGTAACGTTCCCTATAAAGTATACAAAAGATGGTAATCAGCAACACACCGAGCGCATAATTTCGGGCAACGATTGCGTATTCATAGAGAGCGAAATATCCAAAGCAGAAAAGAAGTTTTTGAATTTTATTAAATGGGGCATAGCGCGTAAACAGAAATACTGTTGTTGCAGCGATCAAAAGGTGAAACACCTGCATCATAATAGGTGATGCGCTGATGCGACTGAGCGGCATTAGACACAGGTGCCACAAAGCTGGATGCCCCTCATATTTCATATTAGCAAAGAGTTCAAAAACAGATGCACTATCCCTTGCGAGGAGCCAGGCTTGGATTTCGTCCCGCCACATTTCATGATGTATTGCACCATAACCACACACAAGCAGGAAAACGGCAGTTACCCAGAATGCATAATAGAAATCTTTTTTTGTATCCGGATCCTGTGGATCAGATGCCGAGTTTTCAATTTGTGGGGTTTGGAGGAAATTCAGGAAGAACATGGATTGTTGTTAATGTGCACCTAAACTTTCAATTGGGAACCATAACCCGCCGGTGCTGCGTGCAATAAATTTTTGGAAAGGTTCATCGCGTCCTATGACACCTACCTTGATTTTTGCTTTACTCACTTTAGTTAAGACATCTTTCGCAGAATAGTTGCCGCTGACATATTCGTCAGTAATCAAGATAAAATGTGCATCTGCATTTTGCCTGAAGGCGACTTCGTCTGCAGCGCGGATCAGCGCATCTTTGGCATTTTCACCACCACGGCATTTTATTTTTGTAAGTGATCTTTTGATTTGAGAGAGCGAACGGGTTTGCGGAATAATATCAAAATCCCACCCGAACATATTTTCTCGGAAGGCCACGATGCCGAGCGTAAAATCAAGTTTTGCGGTGTCAAATAGATTGGTCATACGATTTAGATGATTTCGAACAGCGTTAATATTATCTTTCATACTACCGCTTGCATCAACGATGAAGACGATGTCCACTCTATCAGTGGTTCGGTTTGCCACGATGTGTTGCCCGATTCGCGTTAGTATTGCTGTTGGCAGTGAGAGGTCGCTAACACCTGGAAGTACGTCATCTACAGGTACTTTGAAAGACGGGTATTTTGCGCCTCTAAGCACGTTTTGTGAATCGAACTTGCTTGCCCCTGGTCGGTTTCCAATGTCTCGATTAACGGATGGCACGGTAGAATTTATACCGGATTTGTCAACTCCTAAAGTGTGGGATGTAGGCAGAGAAAAACCGCGAACATGGGTTACCGGATTTTGATGTACAATTGGTGCAGTCGCAGGTAAAGAAACTACGGGAAGTGACACCGCTTTTTCAATCTGCGGTTGTTTTACGGGCATGAATTTTGGCGGAACGCGCTGTTTGCGTTTTAATGGGCGCAAAGCACGCTGCGAAGGGATCTGTGATATTTGAAGGTATGTTATATCTTTTTCCGAACTTGGTTCTCTATGGTGTAAGACTCTCAGCACAGAAACCAGCGCGAGATGCAGGCCAATTGAGAGGACGAGGGCGTAGTAAATTGTTTTTGTAATTTTAGGTTTCATACCACACGTCCTCATTTTTTCTGGAGGCACATAACTTAGCAGAAATAAAAAACAGAGATTCCATAGGCTACTTCGAACATTCAGGATGTTGGACTTGACATCAACGCTTATGTAATTCAGGACTTACGCATTCCCCCTTGATAAGGGGGGTTAGGGGGGTTAAATAGTCCGGTATTTCACTGTTTTAGTCTTTTTAACCCCCTAAATCCCCCTTATCAGTGGGACTTTTGAATACATTGCGTAAGTCCTGGTAATTATTACATGCGCAGCTGAACAATTTCAAGTCAAAGTTGCGGATTATGTGTATAATGGTTTGCGAAAAGTATAAACTCAAATGGAATATTAAAAGGTATTTAGGGAAAATTGAACTAAATTTCAGAATTTTTACAATTTTTTTGAAATTATGCACCTTTTTCATATCAGAATAACGTCATTAATAATCGTAAACCAATCTTTTGTGGAGGACTCCGATGGAAAAAAGCGATGTTGAACTAATTCATAGTATCCTGTCTGGTGACGATTCAGCTTTCAGTGAATTAGTCCAAAAATACCAAAAGAGTGTTCATGCGCTTGCTTGGCGGAAAATAGGTGATTTTCAGGTAGCCGAGGAAATCACCCAAGATGCCTTCCTCCAGGCATACAAAAAAATTGCCACGTTAAAGAATCCGAATCAATTTGCCGGATGGCTTTATGTAATCGCCAGTAATCTTTGCTCGGATTGGCACAGAAGGAAGAAACCAACTATGCAATCATTAGAAGCCACCAAAACGAAGACCTTGGAGAAGACCGCTTACGAACGTTATTTAGCAGAAGAACGTGAAAAGGCAGCGGCTGAACACCGCCGTGAGCTTGTTAAAAACCTTCTCGACAAATTACCAGAGAGTGAACGGACAGTGGTAACGTTACACTATCTTGGTGAAATGACATCTGAAGCGATCAGTAAATTTATGGGTGTTTCAGTAAATACGATTAAAAGTCGTTTGCGCCGCGCACGGAAACGTTTGCAAAAAGAAGAACCGATGATCCGCGAAACGCTTGGCAGCATTCAATTGCCTGCTAACTTAACCGAAAACATCATGGAGCAGATCGCACACATTAAACCGACACCTGCATCAAGTGGGAGGCCTCTGGTGCCGTGGGCAGCTTTAGGTTCAGCTGCTGTTCTGATTATTTTATTATTGGGTGCCAGTAATCAACTTCTTTCCCGCTTTCAGAAGCCGTACAGTTTAGAAGCACAATCGGAAACGGCTATTGAAATCGTGGACACGTCTATCATCCTTGATATCCAGTCAGAACCTGAAACACGGCATCAGATAGGGAGTGCTGTTCTTGCCCAAAAAAACAGTGGGGCAGGCCAACAAATATCTGACAATGCTTCAGCATCTGAAGTCCAAGAAGATTCGGACAAGATTTCTGTCTCAACCCAACAGTGGACACAGGCAATTGGCCCGCAAGGTGGAAATGTACATGAAATTTTTCTAACATCTAAAGGGAAACTTCTCACTGCTTCACCAACCGGTATTTACCAAATGACAGAAGATGAGAGCGGATGGGTGCTAATTAACAACACTGTGCCAACAGAAACTTACGCTGAAATGCCTATGGCGGAACATAATGGCACCCTCTATATGGTTTCTACTGATCAGACTTTTGCTTCAAACGATGGCGGCATAACTTGGAATTCTATTGGGCCATGTCCAAGAGGATCCGTTATTGAATTGCTAACAGCTGACGAAGCATTTTATCTTGTAATGGATGATGAAATTTTTAGGTCTACTGATGCCGGAAAACAGTGGCAACTTTTTAACAATGGTTTGAAAGATAGAGAAATAACCGCAGCGGCTGCTATCGGCAACACGGTATTTGTCGGAACGAACCGAGGACTTTACCGACTCAATTCAGGGACCTGGAAACAATTGCCAGTAGGTACGTTTAGAACAATTAATGCGTTAGCCATCTCTGAAAACACGCTGTATGTTGGAATGACACCAAACGATTCTACATTGACACCATCCGAGTTGAAAACAAAGTTTGTACGGGAGATGATGCGGAATGAAAATTCTAATAGTTGGGAGATTTTTCGTTCAAACGATTTAGGTAATTCATGGACAAAAATAACACCTAAAAATAAGTCTTTGGCTGATGTTGCCCCATGGGATGTGAAAATTTTGGTTTCCGGTAAAACTATTTTGGTGTTGGGAACTATTCAGGCTTATCGCTCAAAAGATGGCGGAGAAACATGGACAGACCTTGGAACAGATATGAATTCATTCATAATGTCTGATTCTTCTACTTTTGCACTCAATGAAAATACTTTTTATATAGAGAGTTTTTACAAGCTTCAACGTACAATTGATGCAGGTGAATCATGGGATACTTTTATGAAAGGGATGGTCGGCAGCAAGCTTGATAACTTAGTCGCGTTCAAAGACCATCTCTACGTATACTCCGATCAAAAGATTGTCTGCTCTTCTGACGGTGGTGATACATGGACAACTGTTCTGAATGAGTCCGGAAAAACAGATTTTCCCTATTTATTTCCGAGGAGCGTAACAGTTGCTAACGATACTTTTTATGCAATTTCCCGTGATGCAAAAGACAGAACGCGCATTTGCCATCTATCCTCCAATGGCCATCTATTAGTTCCTATAGAAGGGATACCTGCTATAAACGGAGATGTCATGTCCAATGAGTTTAGTAAACACATTGGAGAGAGTGAAGGTGCCAATGACACTAACAACCGTGAAAAAGCTCGGGTATTGGAAGAGCAAATACTAAATTTGCGGACAGCACTCAGTATCAGTGAAGTTGAGGGGGTGGCAGTTGCTGGTGAGACGTTTTATGTGGCATACCCCCACAGACTTTTCAAATGGAGACCCGGATTCCCAAAGTGGATGGATACAAGATTAAATATAGGTATAGATTGTGAATTAAGAGGAGCCAATCTTGCTGTTTCAGGGAAAATTGTCTACGTCGGAGCAGATGATCGCAAACTCTTTCAGTCACTTGATGCGGGGGAAAATTGGAAAGACATTACTTCAAACCTTCCCCTTGAATTTGAACGCTTCAACGAGATCGTCTTTGTGGGTTCAACGGTCTATGTTGCAACTGACAACGGTGTTCTAACTTCAGAATCTGGGAAACATTGGCGCGTGTTGACCGATAGTTCAAGTTCAAATATTGTCATTGCCAGTATAGCCGTTGATGAAAAGACCGTTTATGGTGTCGGCGATGCCGGAATTTACCAATTAGATAATCATGACGAATGGCAGAGCGTCTCTCCAGAAGTCCCAGATAGCGTTCGTGACCTTGTTATTCATAACGACAAGTTTTATATTGTAACCAATAATCGTGGGATGTTTCACATTCCACTTAAAGTAAATAGATGATTTTATATCATTGAATAGGAGATTCCTCATGAAAAATCGTTTGTTTCCCATTGTAATGGGTTTATGTTTTGTCTTGATAGTTGGAATGGCGTTTTTACTGGCCTCAGGACCACAAAATGAAACACCAGTCAAAACGGATTCAGTTCAGGAAAGTGCCAAACCAGCTGAAGTGTCTGAAACCGAAGATGTGGCAATCACCGCTGAAACAACACCTCAAATATCCGGATCAGAAAAGACCGTATTCGGTATGGATATAGAGAAAGCCAAAGAACTTCTAAATTCGGAGGACTTTGAAAACTTTAAAAATTTTGAAAATGCCGAAGACTCGCAGAAGTTCTTGGAAAAACTAAAATCATCCATGAGTCCAGAACAATTGGCTAAGATAGAAGAGGCTGAACAAGCAGCAAAAAATTGGTTTGATGGATTCGGATTAGATGGTTTAGAAGCAGGCGATAAAATGCCAGATATGGATATGCAGGAACTCTATGATATTCTCGGTCCTGCATTCGGCGCAGAGATAAATTTCTCTGAAACCGCGATGAAAGTATTCCGGGGGCAATTTCCTGAAGGTGAACCTGCGGATTATGAACCGCAAATGGCACAGCGAATTCATGAACTTGTTGCAACAACGTCCGGCGATTTTGAGGAAGTTTTCATGGGTGTTTTTATGGAACTCATAAAAGAACATGATTTTACCGCATGGACGATGGGACAATTTCAAGGCAAAATTGGTCAACAAATAGAGTGGATGAAAGGGGAAATCATTGTAGCAGGACAGATGGAAGGTATTGAGTACACTGTTCCTGAAGATATGTCCAAATTTGTGAACCCACTTACCAAAGCAGGAACGCAAAAATCCACAACACCGACACAAACGCCTCCAGACACAACATCAAAGCGTGAACTTGTTGATGTTTTATCCACTCTTTTGAACAGAAACAGAGACGCAAAGACGTTACCAACGGAAGGGATATCTCCTCCGCTACCCCCTGCACGAGTTGCTGCTATCAGGGAGACTCTATCGCTTCACGGTACTAAGGCTGGGATGTTACATCTACTTGAAAATGATAAGGAAGCAGCGGATTGGTTATTGAAACAGTTTGGAACCCCAGCAAAAGTAGAGGCGTGGCTCTCTGAACAGGGAACAAAAACACCCACACCACCGGTGCCGCCTGAAATAAAACCCTAAGAAGCACTTATAGGCACGCTGTCAAAGTGTATCATAATTGTAAAATCTACTATAATTAAACATGAGGCAAACATTGATTTTTCACTATATAGTATTGTCTAAAAACCAAAGAGGTGCATGATGTTTACATGGAAACGTTTATTTCTCAGTTTAGGATTTCTGTTTCTTATTGTCATAATAGGGTGGACAACATGGTATTTCACTATTGTCCGTCCTAAACTTATAGCGGAACCGGTTATGCGTTACAACACCGAATCCCAAACAACAATGGAAAACACGTCAGACGCAGCGTCTGTAGAAACATCTCAAGGGCAGAAAATATCTCAAGAAGAAGATGATGATGACACTACTGATACACTTGTAGAAAGTGAGGGGTCAGTAAACACATTACCAGACTCTGTGTCAGAAGTATTAAATCAGCACACACATCATCCGGATGATTCTAATGGTCATAATCATAAAGACTTAAGTGCCGAGGAAATGGATAAGGAAAGAAAGTATTTGGAGACTATCGATAACAAGATAAATGAATTTAGAGCCAGAGTGAATGAAATCAATAAGGATTCAGAAATACGAAATACAGAACTTGCAAATCATTTAAACTCTCTTTCTGCTGAAGAACAGCAAGCATATTTTGAAAATATCCGAAGTGGTAAAGTGCTTGAAGAAATGCCACCTAATTTGTTTGAATCATTAAGGGTAAATGGGCAATCAAAAGGATATTCAGAGGAAGCAATAGATGAAGTCCTTGAACTTTTTAAACAACAGATACAGAACTTTGCTTCAGAAGCAGGCGCGAAAAGGCATTTAGAGATGCTTCGTGACCATGGATTTGTACCGAAGTTTTGAGAAAATGGATGGGCTAAAATCGGGGTTAGAAACCCCTCCAACAAGAAGTGATTTTCTTAAATTGACATTTATGGAGCGAGCCGTTAGGAAACCGAACCTACCGTGTAGAGTCCAAAATTGCGTAAGTTCTGTCATAAGAAACTTACTTGAATACCAAGCAAATTTCCAAACTATAGCAAGGAGTAATAAAAATGATAAAAAGATGTTTTACCATAATCATCACGTTAACATTCCTGAGTACGATTTCATTCACCTATTTAATGGCAGAATCTGAACAGGCATCCACAAACGTTTCTGTCCAAAAATCTGACGCAAAACCAATTACTGTTCCCAAAGAGAGTGTTCTCCGTTTAATCCCAAAAAATTCCTTAGGACTTATTTATTGTCCCAGTTTAAGTGAACTCAATCACAGGATTAACATAACCACATCAGGCTTAATGCCGCAAGCTGATGGAACAGAATTGCTCGCGAAGGTTTTGGCGAGTGCCTTCGGAGCAGGGTTTCAAAGTTTAGCTGAACTGGAAGAGATCGGACTTGATTTGGACAAAGATTTTGCGGTGTTTTTCACGAGCTTTGCGCCAATGCAAGTTTCGGCAGCTGTGCATCTAACAGACCCTGCGGCAATAAAACAGGTGATTGCGGCAGAAGGAAGTTCCGTCTCGGAATATAAAGGTGTAACTTTCTGGAGTTCTACTGAAGGTGGCAGTAATTTTATTATTTTGGATAAAATACTTGTCTTTTCACAACAGATAGAGGCCTGTAAAAACGTAATTGATACGCATAACGGGACACTGCAAGCGATCATACATAATCCAGATTGCGATATGTTCCTAACCGATATTTTGAATGGCACCGATCAGTTGGGAGCTTTCTTTGACATTGAAGCAATCATGAATAAGCTTGGCGATTCATTGGAAAAGGGATTGGAGTCAATAACCAAGGATCTTGAAGACGAGAACGATCCGTTGTCTATAGGAACATCGTCACTCTTTACAAATCTGTTTGGCAGGTGGGGAAAACAGATCGAACATTTAGAATTTATAAGTGCTTCTTTACAAGTACAGGATATGGATGTACAACTCAAGCCATTCTTGAAATTCAAAGAAGATAGCAAATTCTTGGATGGGTTCAAAACGGTTTCTACTGATTTAGCGAACCTTGACGAATTTCCAAATCGTAACATACTGAACGCCGGTTTTCAAGGCATCCCAGACCTGTTGGTTGAGATCAGCACTTTTTGGTTTGATATTTTTGAAAAAGAGACACCAGAACAACAGAAACATTTACACCCTCTTTTCCAAGAGGTAAAAGGCTTTTATGAATCATTAGCCGACCAGTGGAGTGTCTCTGTGAATTTTGAGAACTCCATCGTACCTAATTACCTGTTTGTCTATGAACTAAATGATGAACAAAATACCAAAAATTATATGGATGAGGCGTTATTGAAAAAACTCCACGACTTTAAACAAGCTTATGCAGGTAAGCCATTGATACACAACGGTGTTGAGATTAAAAGTTACATTTTTCCCAATTTCAGAGAGGTTTCTGCGGAAAAGTTGCCTGAAGATGCTGAGTTGCTACCTTTAGAATGGCATTGGCATTATGCGTTTTCAGAAGGGCAGCTTTTTTGGACAACGGGGACCGGCGCAGAAGCAATTATTATGGCGTTGGATAGGCAAGCTGGAACAGAGGATACGTTTTCTGGTAATCCGAGTTACCAGAAACTTGTAGACAGTTTAGGAACGGACAACAATGTCTTTGTGGCGGTTTCCCCAATTGTCGCCGTTAAGAACTTTATCCCGTTGTTCGCCAAGACAGAACCTGATGAGGAGGCTATGCCATTACAAATGTTTTCTATCATGTTTGCGAATCTTCCAGATAATTATAGCGTTGGTTTTGCTGCCAAAGCACAAGATAATGGAATTGATGCGAAACTCCTTCTTACGCTTGGTGATTTCAAGCCGCTTTTTCAAATGCTTGGCATGCTTTTCGGCGCGCAATAGATGCAATAATTTCAGCATTTACGTGAATACGATAGCTGTTTTTATAGTAAAATCCGAAATATGTGGACATTTCAATCAACAACGATCCCCCACACCCATAGCCGCTGACGAGACGGGGAATCATGGCGAATACCATACGGGGAATCATGCAGCATGCCACACGGGGAATGCCAACAGGCATTCATACCGTTGATTTGGCGCATGCTGCCACGCGCATTCATACCGTTGATTTGGCGTATTCGCCATGATTCATACCCGGGGAATGACTAAACGTCATTCATACCGTTGATTTCTTGATTTCTTCCTAACCTCGCCAAATTACCCAATTTATTTTTTTATCTTCATGAAACCGCACCTACCGGCCTGGGGCATTAACTTTGAGTCCAACTCAATAACGGAAAACTCTTAAAACTAAATAACCCTGTAACGATTCCAAAATTCTTTTCGCGATAGAGTTCTATAATTTTATGACTTCGTCATAAAAATTGTGGTATTATAACTAAAATAAATATCCTGTTAAAAATGTTAGTATGATATTCATTTTACAGAATGGAGGG
>PYJA01000085.1 GCA_003635185.1 Candidatus Poribacteria bacterium
GCATTTGACTTTGCGCGACAGAGCAAGTGATGTCCTTGTGCGAGGATTGTTGTGAACACTTTGCGTCTATTAAAACCTCTATCAAATATGATCAAACCCGGAGGCACATTGGCACAGATGGATTTCAGCACTTCTCCGCTATTAGCTTGTTCGTCTCCCGGACACATCACCCGGGCAGTCAACGGAAACAGACGCACCCCTTGCGGCGTTTCACAGAGCCACCCGATAGCACCGAACTCGTGTCCGTGATGGAACTTGGATTGGTTCTTATTCCGTTTGTTATAGCGTGTGTTTATGAATAAATGTGTGCCCTCTTGACAAACACCGTCATTGATAGACTTGGTTTCATCATAGGTATAGACACCTTCGCTGAAAGTTGTTTGAACTTGTCTTGTCAAAACCGATGTGAGTTCGTCAAGACACCATTTGGAACGACCCAGAAACTTCGGCAAGGACCAATAGGTTGTTTCAGGTTGTGTGGATAGATATATTTGTGTCATTGTGCCACGATGCGGAGTATTTATCAAACCTTTCACATAAGTGCGAAAATGGTTGAAGTTCGCATTATACTTGAAAACCGGTTGATATTCTGATAATATAGTTTCTAAGTGGGAAAGAGGATCCATTTTGAATATCCTTTCAAAAAATGTTTTTTCTAAAAGGATACCCTCTTTTCTGCTTTTTGTCTCTAAAAATCTTAAAACTGTCCAAACTATAGTTAAATTAGTATTGGTGCCGATTTCTTATTTAGATGCCGAGAATAACCTATAAAAGGTAGAGTCCCTCAGTATCTACACCAAGTTTCAAACTTCGTGTTTATTAGGAAAAAAGGCACATTGATACCAAGTGATAGATATTATTTAGAGGGTTTTACATAACTAATAATTTGAGCAGACTACACGGTAACCCTCTGAATCGCACAGCTTGCTACTAACTTTTATATGATAACATTTGGTCTAAAAAGAATCAAGAAAAATATTTGTCGGGATAGTTTGGCAGGGTTGTGCACTTACAGAGCGCACCTATCAGTAGAGTAGGTATCTATAACGCCAGTTTGATAATAAATGACATCCGCTCAATAACAGGTCTTTTCTCCGAAGGCCCACCTTGCAGTTCTTGAGCATCAAACTTTCCAGTTTGTGTACTATGGCGCAAACTGGAAAGTTTGCGCTACAATAGGCTTTTATCAAACTCACGTTATCTATATTTGAAATTTCACAGTAATTGCGTAACAAGATTAAAAAATGTGAAAGGCGAGGCACAGACCTCGCCTTAAAGTTTTCGGAGCATTGTACGAAATAGAAGGGTAAATCAATTTCCTTCTAATTTCGCCTGCTCATCAGAACTTGATGGATTTCCGAGCCAGAGTTTCACAGCAGGACTGCTTGCAATGCGACGGTTGCCAACGGAAGCATTGATGACAAAGGTGTACGGGCGTGTCTGCCTATTTCCAATGAATGGGTTTCGGCGCAATTCGTCCCTACCACTGGAAACGATATTCGGAACAAGCGTCAATGTTGCCTCGGAAGCACCTCTTCGGAGTACGGTTGTCTGACGTTGAAGTCTCACACCAGTAGGTAAACCGACTACCGTCAAGTTCATGTTTTGTCTGTTGCCTCTCCGTCGATCAACGTGTACGGTAATGTTAACCGGTCCATCTGGGGTTACCACAACTTCGTCAGGCGTAGCAGAAACAGTGATAGGCGAAGCCTCTGTCACACTGACGACAATGTTTTTCCGTTGGACAGTCTGATCATTGTTCCGAATTTGGTATACTTCAACTGGCGTGGCGGCGCGCCGTATCTGATGTCCGGCTGTTGTTGTGACAGTACCGACTACCTGAACAACGCTGTGCGCCAATTTTGCATCTGGTGCAGCAGTGAGGGTGAGATATCCTTGGTTATTCCCACCTTCAGAAAGAATCGCACTTTGGCTTGCTGTAATACCAGGGGGAAGATTCTCAACAGAGAGCAGTATTGGTTCCGTAAACCCAACCCTTCGTTGTAAGGTAACATCCAAAAGTACTGTGCCACTGCGACCGATATTTGGATTATCAGGGGTCACTGAGATAGCAAAGTCAGGTGCGGTTGGGCGTACGTCTAAATGATAGACATATCCATCTCCACCTTTACCGGAAATATCTTCAACACGGAGACCATAAGTCCCCGGTCTTGCGAAACTGTAATCAATAACCGCATCCCGTCTTCCGCCTCTGCCTGCGTTATTCCGTAACACCCTGCCTTCGGCATCCAACAAGGTTAAGGAAGGACTCAGTGGGGAATTCAGGTTTTCTGCGGATAGAGCAATGGAATAACCCCCGATGTCAGCGAAAAATCCCCAGGGGCCGTAACCGTTTGTGATCTTAAACAGAATCTTGTTTCTGCCTTTGGAAACCGGTAATTCAATCACGTCGTCTCCGCGCCTAAGCGCTCGATGTACGTATTTGCTAAAGATCAATTGATCGTTCACCCATATTTTAATTGTGTCGTCTGAACCGAGGGACAAGAGAAATTTTTGGTCGCGTTCAGATTCAAAATAGGTTAAAGCGTATCCGGTTACATCGTCTTCTGGTACATTAGAAAAGACGTTTTCGCCTCTGCGGTTAGTCCTATACCATCTTATTTTTCGTCCATCTTTGCCAATATAATCTTTTTCGAGATCAATTTCCCGCTCAGGCGGATAGACGGTTTCAAACCCTTTTTCGTCTGTATTATCAAACGGATGGATAACCCACCACGGTCCGAGACGAGAACCTTCTTCAATTTTAAAGCGGTAATAGTCCACCTCACCCGGTTTAGCGATACGGCCACTGATCGCGCCGGGAGTCGTAATATGTTGCGAACCTTCGATCTGTTTCGCAATAAGCTGTCCCATGCGGACGACTTCCTCAGCAACAAATGCAATAATTCGATCGCGCTCAGTCGGTGTAATATCCGCGTTTTCTTTCTCCGCCATGCGCGTGATAGTGTTTTCCCACTGCTCAGCGGTTAGGGCACGATTATTCGGTGAACGAAGTTCGTGGCATGCTGTGCATTTAGTTTGGAAGATAATTTCGGACTCAGCATTTTTTGCTTGACTTTCATTTTCTGCTGGATTATCGGCATTTTCGTTATGCGTGGCTTTCTCCAGTGAAAGTTCAATTTCTTCAGAGTATTCGTTGGCGATAAATGGAAAGATGCCGTAGGGTGTGCGGATGAGCATAACCCCTGGTTGTTGATCACTCGGTAGTTTGACTTCCCACTCAGTTTTTGGAAGATTTTCGCCGCCTATTGTGGTTTGAATTACACTTCCGATTTCGCCACCTGTTGGGAAAATATAGGTGTTGTAAGGGACAACACCACTTGTCAATCGGTAAACAGAATCTGGATTTCCACGATAGAGCAGGTCTCGGATCCGTAGAAAATAGGTACCATCTTCGGGTAGTGTGAAATCAATAAGCGGGTCAAGGCTATAGAATCCGTTGCTCCGCGCAAGTTCCTTGCCTTCTGCGTCAAAAAGTGAGATCGTTGGGTTGAAGAACTGTTGACTGATGTTGTTATATCGATACGCTTTCACGTTGAAAACGCAGCGATCACCTTTAGTCCCCTTAAAGGTGTAAAAATCTTCATCACCGCCTGGATTCACTACACCGTTGATGATGATAGGCAATTCTATAGTAGTAGCAGATTCGCTGAGGTTATTAGATTCGGTTTCAAAAGTGTCGGGAACGTCGGTGATTTCAAAGGGCCACGCAGTAGATGCTCCATTTTTTCCAACGATACGAATTTCACGTACACCGATTGGGGCATCAGGTGCGATGACTAACTCAGCGGTCATCCCGCCACTTGCCCTCGCCGCAGATTTAAGGTAGTGGACAATTTTGGTTTGATCGTCCTCACTGATTTCCGCGCCTTTGTCTGTGACCATACGTTTGACGACAGCTTGCCACTGTGTTGCAGTCATGGAGCGGTTACTTGGGGAACGGAGTTCATGGCACTGACCACAATTTGCTTCAAAAACAGGTTTATGGGTTTCATCAACAGCACCCCCGCCTGCGTTGAGTGTGCCGGTAATACCGGGATCCCCTTCAACAATGATGGTATGTGCACCATCTAAATCTGAACCTTGAATTTTTACTTCAACGGTCTTTCCAGTCTGCGCGCCAGCCGGAAAGAGAGAATTCAGTCGTGGTGTTGCTTGCGCGAATAGAGAAATCGGTGCAAACATTGCGCCGATAAACAGTAAACACAGAAAAAGTTGTAAATTCCACCTTGATCGCGAATCGAGGTACTGATTTAGACATAAAAGGATATTTTTTTTCTTGATACGCATAGCATGTTACCTCCAAAGTAACCTTCAGCATTCAGTTATCAGTTAAGGAAACTTTTTCCAGTTCGAAAACTGATTATTGACAACTATAATAGGCTGAATTCAAGCACAACGTCTCTACAATAACAATTTTAGAATTCGTGGGTTATTCTATTATTTCTGATATTCCAGATTCGAACTTTTCCATCACGGCTGCCAGCGGCGACGTGATTACCGTCCCGACTTATCCGGACAACATAGACAGCCTCTGTAGCCTGGTTAAAGGTTCGGATTCGGTTGCCACTGCCGATGTTCCACACAATTACGGAAGTGTCGGCCCCACCGGACACAATAACTTCCTGGTTGTTCCAAACACCACAGTCAACACTATAAACAGGTCCCTGATGTCCACCATATTGTCGAACAAGCACACCGCGGGTATTACCATTGTTGTTCTGTGTAACTCTCCAGGATCGGACTACATTATCAGCAGAACCAGAAATAATAAGGTTTTCTTGTGTTGCGTAGGCGAGCGAATAAACTGAGTCATCGTTTCCATCAAAACTGACAAGCACCGTGTAGTCTTCTGGGTTCCATACTTTTAAGGTTTTATCTTCACTACCAGTGACAAAGTAGTTGCCATTTGGATGGTACAGCGTACAGAGTACTCTGCCAACGTGTTGTGTTAACCATTTTGCTTGTTCGTCTATAGGTGTGTCTTCATCAAGTTTCTCTAAATCAATGACAGCACTAAATTCGTCCATGCTCGCGGTGAGTAATTTAGCATTATCGGGACTGATGGCGATAGATTCAATGGTATCCCCGTGGATTTCAAACGTTTTGATGAGTTCTTCTGAAGCAACATCCCATAGGCGGATTTCACCCCTCTGTGCTGCCTGCCCCCCGCCAGCGTATAACATTTTACCATCCGTTGAAAACTTGAGACATCGAACCCGGCCCGCGTGTGGTTCATATTCATGAATTATTTGCTGGGTCTCAAGGTCCCAGAGTTCTATCCACTGGTATTTTCCAACTGCAAGTGTTTTTCCATCCGGACTAAAGTCAAGTGCCCAGATAGGTGATAAAGTTTTCTCTTTTTCCTGTGAATGCTCATCTGCTTGAACTATATTCCCGAACAGTGTGGAGAATGTAAGCAACAAGACAGCAAATAACGGAAAAATGTTGTAATTGCGATTTTTCATGGCTTTGTTTTAAGTTGATAAAATGTGTAGATAACGGGAAAGGTTGTAGTGGAATTTGACTGCCAGAAAACGCCCATTGATTCGGCTACTACAAGGTTTCCCACGTCATCTATAATTCAGATAGGAATTACGCACTAAACTGATTAGCAGCAAGTAACGTGAGGTCAACGATCAACTCTATTGACCTCGCGCTACATCAATATTAATATATTATCCTATCTAAGCTAAAACATCCCGGATCGGTGCGGTTAGAAACCGCACCTACCGTTACGCTTGTTATTCTGCCTAAGCCAAAACGCCGCGGATGGGTCGTCCACCACGTGAAAGCACGATGCGAACACCATCAGGCGATTCAATGCTCTGATTATAATCAATACCGAGACTCTGGTAGATGGTGGCTGACAAATCTTCAGGTCGGACGGGCGTTTCAGCGGGTTCTATACCGAACGGATCGGATGCGCCGACAACCTGTCCACCTTGAACACCGCCGCCCGCTAACATAATGGAGAAAACGCGGGGGTGATGGTCACGTCCACCGTTTCGGTTGATAACAGGTGTTCTACCGAATTCGCCCATGGCGAGGACCAATGTGCTTTCAAGTAGTCCCCGTTGGGAGAGGTCGTTAATCAGAGCCGCCATTGTTTGATCAAAGGCATTGAGTTTCCCCGGCAGGGATGAGAAGATGTTGTTGTGGTTATCCCAACCGCCATTGCTGACGGTAACGAAGTTAACCCCAGCTTCAACAAGCCTTCGTGCAAGCAAGCAACTTTGTCCAAACGTGTCGCGTCGATATGCATCGCGCATCTGTTTCGGTTCATTTTTGAGATCAAATGCGGCGCGCGCATCTTCAGAACTCATCAAGTTGTAAGCTGCATTATAGAAATTATCCATGGCTTCAACCCGTGGATTCCCTGCTTCGTATTTCTTGAAGGCGTTATCAACGGCTTGCCGTAGGTTCTTTCGGTCTTCAACGCGTTCGTAAGTAACACCTCTTGGCGGTTCTAAATCGCGTACTTTGAAATTATTACTTGCTGGATTACCATCTGGAGAGAATGGTGCCAACGAAGCACCTAAGAACCCTCCACCTGCATAAGCAACAGGTGACGGAATAGCGATGTAAGGCGGCAAAGCACTACGCTGTTCTTTGAGTTTGGAAACAACAGCACCGTGCCCAGGAACAGCAAAGCCTGGCAACGGTTGATAACCTGTTATCATGTAATGTGTGCCACGCTCATGTGCAGCTTCTGGAGAAGTCATTGAGCGGACGATGCACAGCTTATCTGCTTGTTTTGCAAGCCTCGGCATGTGTTCACTAATCTGAATACCGTTAACGTTTGTGGAAATGGGTTTGAACAGACCACGGATCTCTTCAGGCGCATTCGGTTTGAGGTCCCACATATCAAGATGGCTTGGGCCACCGCCTAACCATACAAGAATAACTGATTTCGCGGAGCCTGGTTTGACAGTCGGTTCGGCTAACGCTTTCAAACGGAAAAAGTCAGTCAGACCGAAGCCAAAAAAACCTAAGACACCAGCTTTAATTAGGTCCCTGCGATAAAAACCTTCGCAGTCTGTGTTTGTGCAGTCTTTTCGAGACATAATTGTCCTCCTAATATTTAGGTTAGCAGTTTTCTCATTAATTCGGAATAGTATACTGACAAGTTGAACTTTTCTTCTACACTAACGTTGTTGCATATTACATCGGAGGGTTTTACCTTGGTAATGATGCAAAATTCGGAGCGGAAACCTTCCTAACCGCACTTCACAATATGAAATTATTTAATTATATCCTATTCAAAAACTTATGTCAAGGGAAAAATGACAAAAATGTGTAAAAATTTTGATCCGATCCTAAATACTTCAAACCTGACACGATCCTGCGGATATTAATCAGAACTTACGCATGCTGTTCTTTTGTAGCATAACCTGTTAGGTTGTGCGGGTTTTGAAAAGTCGTTTTTTCAGTGATCTAACCCCCTAAACCCCCCTTATCAAGGGGACTTTAAGAGAACCTGCGTAAGTCCTGTTAATAATGTTCAGAATCTGCCATCTATTCATTTTGCTGTTGACATTATTACCGCTTACAGTGTATGATATACAGAACACATAAGACCATAGGAGGAAACAAATTTGGTAGCAGATATCGGACTCATCGGATTAGCCGTGATGGGTGAAAACCTCGCGTTGAATATGGAAAGTAAAGGCTTTGAGGTAGCGGTTTTTAACCGAACCGTTTCGCGAGTTGATGATTTCATTGCCGGTGCAGCGAACGGAAAAAATATCGCTGGCGCACACTCGATCCCGGAATTTATCGGAAAATTAGGGACACCTCGAAAAATTATCTTGATGGTGAAAGCGGGAGATCCTGTTGATGCGTTTATTGCTTTACTCTTGCCGCATCTTTCAAAAGGCGACTTGATTATTGATGGTGGCAACTCCAATTTCAACGATACTATCCGTCGACATGCAGAGCTGGCAGAACAAAATATTCTGTTTATCGGAACAGGAATCTCTGGTGGTGAGGAAGGTGCATTAAAGGGACCCGCGATGATGCCAGGGGGTTCCGCTAAAGCATACACGCTCGTTGAACCGATCTTTACAAAGATTGCCGCACAAGTAGAAGGCACGCCGTGTTGTTCATATATCGGCCCAAACGGGGCGGGGCATTACGTCAAAATGGTGCATAACGGCATTGAATATGGCGATATGCAACTGATTTGCGAAGCATACTCCTTGATGAAAAGTGTTCTTGGAATGAACGCTGATGAAATGCACGAGGTTTTTAACGAGTGGAATCAAGGAGAACTGAATTCCTATCTCATCGAAATTACTGCTGACATCTTCACACAACGCGATGCAAGCGGTACACCTTTTGTTGATGTTGTGCTGGACCAAGCAGGACAAAAGGGGACTGGCAAATGGACAAGCATTTCGGCACTGGACCTCGGTATATCTGCCCCCACTATCGCTGAAGCAGTTTTTGCCCGCTGCATCTCTGCCATTAAAAGCGAACGCGTTGATGCCTCTGAAGTAATTAAAGGACCGGTTGGCACTTTTGACGGTGATCGAGAGGCAGTCTTGCAAGCTATTCACGACGCGCTTTATGCTGCTAAAATCTGCTCTTATGCACAAGGCTTTGCGCTGATGCGAGAAGCAAGTACCGAGTATGAATGGAATTTGGATCTTGGAAAGATCGCTTTAGGGTGGCGTGGTGGCTGTATCATTCGGGCAAAATTCCTACACCGCATTGCCGAAGCATTTGATCGGAATCCAGACCTGCCGAATCTATTGCTTGATTCCTACTTTCGCGGTGTCATAGAGGCAGCACAACCGCATTGGCGGAATGTGATTAGCACTGCTATGCAGCTCGGTGTTCCAATTCCAGCGTTTAGTTCAGCATTAGCCTACTTTGATAGCTATCGCAGTAGCAGGCTTTCTGCAAATCTTATTCAGGCGATGCGCGATTATTTCGGGGCGCATACCTATCATAAATTGGACGCTGAGGGCAACACGGTTGTCGGAGATGATGGAGAACCAACAGTATTCCATACAGAGTGGATGCTGGAGAACCGCCCAGAAGTTATTGTTGAATAAAGGAGAATTTATGGCTCAAGAACCACAACAAGCGTTGTATGATTTTAAACCGCAACACGACTTTTTTGTCGGTATTGATTCAGATGGCTGCGTTTTCAATAGCATGGAGGTCAAACACAACGACTGCTTTAGCGTGAATGTCGTCAAGCATTTCGGATTGGCATCTATTTCACGGCAGGTGCATCAAGCATGGGATTTTGTCAACCTCTACTCTACGATGCGTGGCACGAATCGGTTTAAAGCAGTCCTGCTTGTGTTTGACTATCTACGTGAGATGTCCCTTGTGCAGAAAATGGGTTTAGAAATACCGCAACTACAACACTTGCGAGAATGGACTGAAACTGAAACAAAACTTGGGAATCCTGCACTGCAGGAAGCGATTGATGCCGCAACCGGTGAGAGGCACGATGAATTGAGTCATGTGATGCGCTGGAGTCTTGGTGTGAACGAAAGCGTTGCGGAGATTGTCTACAACCTCCCTCCGTTTCCCGGTGTGCGCGAAGCACTGCAAAGACTGCAAGGAAAAGCGGATGTTATAGTCGTCTCTGCTACACCAGATGAGGCACTCAAACGGGAATGGGATGAGCATGACATTGACCAATACGTTGCTTTGATTGCTGGACAGGAGATGGGAACGAAAACCGAACATCTTACCATTACAACAAAGGACAAATACCCGGAGAACCATGTTCTGATGATTGGCGACTCACCGGGAGACTTAAAGGCCGGTCGTAGTGTAGACGCGCTGTTTTTTCCTGTCAATCCCGGTGCTGAGGATACATCTTGGGCACACTTCCTTGACGAAGGCATAGATAGATTCTTCAACGGGCAATATGCTGGCGAATATGAAGACGAGTTGCTCACCAAATTTCAGGAATTGCTACCAGAAACGCCTCCATGGTAAGACGAAGTGAACTAACTTAAGAAAGGATTTTGTATGAAGATTTTGTTACAACATAGAGTTGAAGGTGAACAGTTAAAACGATTAGAAGACATTATTGGGGATGAACATAGCTATGTCATGCCGGGTTCACGCGAGGAAATCGCTGCAGAAGGTAAAGGGACCGATATTTTCTTTGGGTTCTGTAGTGAGGATATTTTCCCACTCGTGCCAAACATCAAGTGGATTCAGGCATCCAGTGCAGGTATGGACAAACACGTGTATCCTGCGATGCGTGAGAGCGATGTGATTTTGACAAATGCTGCAGGACTTTATGGAACACATGTCGCTGACCAAGCGTTTGCGCTACTGCTCGGTATAACACGTGGTATTCACCATTTCACACGTAATCAAGATAATCATCAGTGGGGTGGCAGCAAATCACCGATGATTGAGATTGATGGATTCAAAATCGGTATTGTCGGGTTAGGCGGTATCGGCATGCAGATGGTGAAACGCTCGAAAGGCTTTGACATGTACGTTATCGCTGTTGATGCTTACCGCACCGAAAAACCTGATAATGTAGACGAACTGATGCCGATGGATAAACTTGCAGATATGATGAGTCGGGTGGATGTTGTGATGATTGCTTGTCCACTGACTGAGGAAACCCGTGGACTGATTAATGCTGAAAATTTATCTGTGATGCAACCGACAGCATATCTTATTAATGTAGCGCGCGGTCCTATTGTTAAGGAAGCCGATTTAATTAAAATTTTACAAGCCGGTAAAATCGCGGGGGCGGGCTTAGATGTGACAGAAGTTGAACCACTGGATAAAGAGAGTCCATTGTGGGATATGGATAACGTTATTATTACACCTCACGCTGCTGGCGGTTCTCAGCACCGCATGCGACGTATCACAGAGTTTTTCTTGGATAATCTTGAGCGGTATCTGAAGGGTGAAGAATTGAAGAATGTTGTGGATAAGCAGCTTGGGTTTTAGCTGTTGGTCAATTTATGTCTTGAAGTCCTAAAGGAGTAAGTACACCAGTAATAATCTGATACCATATAGTTATGAATAAGCGACACAGAAGAACACTTAACGCGATCTTTGCACAACCAATTTCTGGCAATATCAAATGGAGAGATGTGGAATCTTTTTTAAGAAGTTTAGACGCTATCCTAACGGAACGTGCTGGATCAAGAGTCGCTGTGTCACTCAATGATTGTATCGCAGTGTTTCATCGTCCTCATCCGAGTCCAAATATGGACAAAGGAGCAGTTAGGGACCTACGCAGATTTCTTCAAAAGGCAGGGATTACACCATGATCGAATACAAAGGTTATATCGGAGTTGTTGATTTTGATCCGGAAATTGACCTCTTCCACGGAACAGTAATAAATACAGAGGACGTAATCACGTTCTACGGTGCATCAGTAAACGAACTTCGGGAAGAGATGCAGAAGTCACTTGAAGTTTACTTTGAAGTTTGTAAGGAACAAGGAAAAGTACCAGACAAACCTTTCTCAGGAGAACTGACAATCCAAACAAGTCCTGAGTTGTACGGTCGGATTGCCATGAATGCCGCGCGTCGTCAGTTAGAGATAGATGTTTACCTTCAAGAAGTCTTGGAGAAGGCTGTTTCAGCGAATTAACTATTTTTTTAGGGGTTAACAAGATTAATCTATTTGAACATTAACAAAGTAACACCGTGAATATTTTGCTCAGCAGAATAAAAACTCTAAAGTGAGGATATTATGAAACGAACATTTGAACGAATTTTGTTTTTGATTATTGGAGCATTTATCGCTTCTCTTGCCTATATGGTTGGGAACTTTGACAGAGGCGTAAACGCCCATGAAGATTCAAAAAAACAATTAAAATGTGATTATTTACAAGTAAATGAAGCAATCCTTATCGGTAAACCAAACATAGACACTAGCATTTTACTTCAGGTTAAAGAAAATGACGCACAATTGGTGCTTAAACACGGTAAAGATGCGGAAAATTTTGACAGTAGAATAGCAATAATCGCTAATTCTAAAGCAGCAATGCTCCTTATAGATGGTAAAGATTCAAATAATCCTGACTATGGAATAACAATAGGTGTAGCAAAAGATGATGTTTTAGGAACAGCATCATCTATTAGCTTAAAAAATAAAAACAACACTCATAGAATAACATCCAGCGGATCTGAATAACACGGCACCACTTTCATAACTCAGACTGCAGAAACTGGTGAATCACGGTAACATATCTTTTATCTCACATCACCAAGTTCAATCCGTACAGCACAGAATTTCAACTCAGGTTGTTTAGACACCGGATCAAACGCGAAATTCGCCACATAATTAGCATTTGTCTCCGCGTGGAATGGTGCAAGAGCCAGCGTAGGAAATCCTGGATAAGCCTTTCTCGGATACACTTTCTTCTTGCCTTTTCTTCCTAAATGTTATACCCTTGCAAATCAAGATGTGTTGATATAATACGATCGCGTGCTGTTGAGCAGGAGGTTTTAGATTTACTTGATGAACCTACACGTCAGTAAAATGCGGTATCAGAAGGGTGAAGAATGTTGTGGATAAGCAGCTTGGATTTTAGACAGATACTTGTTTTGAGTAGTGCCGTTCCTTATGGCTTGCTTGTTCGGTTCACCGCAGTATACTATTTACAGGTGAATTTCGCACGGCGAAAAGGAAATAGTCATGAAAAAACAGAACATAAAATTTTTATCGGGTTTGTTAGTCTTTGGAATCTTGCTTGCTGAACTAATCCCTGAAGATAAGTAGTGAGGAAAACTGATATGAGAAGGTTTGGAACGCGAGGCCCTGTGAACCCTGAACAGCATTACGTTGTTCCTCGCACAGAAGAACTCACAGAGTTCATTAAGCGCGTTAAAGAGGGACGTTATATTGTCATCTTCGCGCCACGGCAAACGGGCAAGACGACTTTTTTTCAACGCGCTGTTGCAGCACTTACCGCTGAAGACCTAACCTATTTTCCCATTCAACTGAATTTTGAAATAT
>PYJA01000086.1 GCA_003635185.1 Candidatus Poribacteria bacterium
AGCTAATAAACATCAGCATCCCAACTATCATAAGGACATTTGATACTATTTACCCATAAGTCGAATTGGAGGCACAAAGGCTCGACATGCTCTTGTCCGAGGGGTTTCTAACCTCGATATATAGTAAAGCATATAATTACTTGGACATTTCTGTAGCATAACCTGTTAGGTTGTGCTACGTTTCTGCACAACCTAACAGGTTATGCTACAACACACACGCAGTCCGTTTGGTTTGCTAAACGCATGGATAAAATGTTCAGGTAATTCTAAAATCTACTATAGGACAGAAAACTCGTCATAAGAACTAAAAAACCTTGTGATATTTATCTAAAGTCCTATAACGGTATCGGACATCTAAAATATTGGTCAGTTTTCAGGTGTTTTAAGCAACAAGCACCCTCAAAAGACTTAACGGACTGGCCCCAAAAACTTATGGGTAAAAGAAAATGCTTGCGGGGGGTTAGGGGCCTAAAAAGGCGTTATTTCAATGCAGTAGCACAATCTGCCAGATTGTGCATGTCCGTGTTAGGGGCCTAAAAAGGCGTTATTTCAATGATATTTCAGTGATTTATCTCCCCGGACGCTATCGCTATGGGCCCGCCCCCTAAATCCCTCTTATCAGTGGGACTTTAAGAGAAACTGCGTCCGTCCTGAAACGTATATGACACGCAGTAAGGAGAAACTACATGCAGAAACAGTTTGCACAAACGACATTAGAACTTATCCAAGGTGATATTACGAAAGCAGAAGTTGACGCGATTGTAAACGCAGCAAACGAAAAACTCATTGGTGGTGGCGGCGTAGATGGAGCGATTCGGCGCGCAGGTGGCGATGAAGTTGTAAAAGAATGCAATGAAATTCGGGCACAGCAAGGCGGTTGTCCAACAGGCAAAGCAGTTATCACCACTGGTGGCAATTTACCTGCAAAATACATTATTCATACTGTGGGCCCGGTGTGGAAGGGAGGCAATGCTGGTGAAGCTACGCTTCTCGCGAGTTGTTATAAAGAGAGCCTCCAGTTGGCTATAGAAAATGAGGTGAAATCAATTGCTTTTCCATCAATTAGCACTGGGGTTTATGGATATCCGACAGAGAAAGCGGCAACCGTGGCACTTGAAACAATTCGGGGTTTAGCAGAAAGTAATAAGACGATGCCGGGACTAATTCAGTTCGTTTTATTTGATGATGCTACTTATAATTGTTATTCAGAAGCACTTACAGCACTTTAAGGAACAAGTTTCTATTGTGTTGAATGGATATTTACTTGTCTCTGGAATTAGGGATGCCTATTTTGACTTACAAGATTTAAGCAATTAGCAACCAAATAGATTGAACGCACTCAGAAAAGGTTAGCAATTTATGCGTCTTCTTGATATAATATCTACATAACCAATAAAAAACTAAATGTGTTTGAAGTTGCACGATTTGTGTGGATACTCTTTTTTGATAATGTTTAGAAAGGAGATACTATGAAAAAGCTAAACTCTTTTTTAGGGCCAGTCATTCTTTCACTTTTTCTCACAGGGTGTTCTACTTTTTCTCACATTTTTTTCGATGACGTTCAAGATGATTACGATTTTCGCAAGGTTCGGTGGGGTTACAGTCAAGAGCGTGTAGAAACGATTGAACAAGGTAAAGTTGTGTTTTCTCGAACACCGGACCTTCTTATTTACAAATCGAAAATTGAAGGGGTTCCTGTTTTACTTGTATATACTTTCAGAAAAAATAAATTACGTTCAGCAGGTTACATGACACAAAAACCGGTAAGAAATGCACAAAATTTTGTCAAGAAGTGTATTGAAAAGCATGGTATACCCCAATACGAACTTACTGATGGTATGATGTGGCAATTGCCTAAAACGATAGTATATGTTGATGGGTATACATCACATGCTATCGCAAGAAATTCAAAATATCAGCGAAGCGCTGGCGTGCTTGAGTTTATCCTACCAAAACCTTCAGAGGACGACGATCTCATAGTACGCTGGGATGGTGTCTTGACATATATTGATAGAAATTTTTACAATGAGCTAGCTGAAACGGAATTCCCACTATTGGACTTATCTTACTATGAAAAAAGACTATTCGGTGTTCTTAAAAGACGTGCAAGCGTGAGAGTTAGAACGCAAACAGGTGATACTGTGACTGTACCATTGCAGGAATCCGAATAAAAAAATATAACAGGACTTACGTACGCATGCTGTTCTTTTGTAGCATAACCTATTAGGTTGTGCGGGTTTTGAAAAGTCGTTATTTCAGTGATTTAACCCCCTAAATCCCCCTTATCAAGGGGACTTTAAAAGAAACTGCGTAAGTCTTGTATAACTCACACAGCAGCAGTCAATAACGGGTGATTGCCCAACAGGTGGAGGAAATAAAAATGATTTTGAAAATACGGAAAGCAAACTTAATAAAGCGTAGAGGGAGACAAGCATTACTCTTATCCCTCGCTATTCATGGCGTTGCAATTATTCTACTTGCCTTATGGTTGTTGAAACCTGTCATACAAAATATTGATGATACGATGTACGTGGAATTAATAAATCCGCTTACAGAACAAGTGAAACTTAGACAAGATGTACCGAAGCCGAAGCCTAAACCTATATCTAAGGTTGTTCGCAAGGTCACAACAAGCGGTGTAAAAGGGGTTTCAAGCGCAAAACGTATCCCTGCCCCTGTTAATCCCATCGTACCTGTTCAAAATTTGACACCGTCAGGGGCACCGTCAATAATAGAAAACGTTACGAGACTTGCGCCTTCCCCCGAATCTATTTTGAATCAGTCACAATTGGATGGTCCTGAGTTATCTGGAGACATTGGTGATGGTCCAAGTGAAGGTGTTACCGCCGGAATAGGTAAAGGCGATAGCGGCATAGTAGGCACAGCGGATCGGGGTAAAGGCAGTACAGGACTTGGCAATTTCTCAAAAGGAACCGGCACAGGTTCAGGATACGCCGATTTGGGAGAAGGGTACGGTAAGTTGCGAACACTGCGGGATGATATCGGTGATAAATTAGGTGGTATCTTAAAGGGCAGCGGCGCAGAAATGGAGGGACATATCCGTATTATCCGTCTAAAACATGCCCTCAGTGACTGGTGGCAAGACCCGACTGCGATTCCTTCTCTGATTAAGTGGTTAGAGAGTAATAGATCTCCGATACGTGCGGATATGAGTTTTGCTGGGGGTGCTTTACCACTGACTGATCCTAAGATTTTGGACGCACCACTTATAATTATGACTGGACATGAGCGGGAAATGACCAACAATCGTAATTTGATGCGGGGTGGAACAATGAAATCCGGCTTTTCAGAGGCAGAACGTGCTGCATTACGGAAATATGTTCTTGAAAGAGGTGGCACGCTATTCTTTGATGATTGCGGTTTGAAAGCGACATTTTCAAATACCGTTGAGTTTGAACTGCGACAGATATTTCCTGAGTATGCTTTAGAAAGATTGCCACACGACCACGAAATCTATAAAATCTACTATGATCTTAATAAACCCCCTGAGGGAGGCGAGGTATTTTGGCAAAGTGAAAATAAAGCACAACCCACAAAGTATAAGTTTCATCGCGGCATATATGTGCCACGGACACCAGGTGCCAGGAAACAGCCCAATCTTACGTTTAAAGATTCACAAGGTGTGCTTCGGACAACAAATAGACTCGGTGTTATCTTCAATAGAAAAGATTATCTATGTGCAATGGAGACAGCAGAAATAGAATCCAGAACTGCACTTAGGATGCGCCGTTCCACTGATGTCTATCGTTTTATGACTAATCTAATGATTTATACACTAAAATACGGTGGGAACACTGATCGTTCTGAGTATGAGAAATAGTGAATACGTTGTGGAAGGAAGAATTGCATGGTCCGTGTGCCTTTCCAAACTTTGTATGATGAATTTTATCGTGTGCTTGTAGCAGTCGGATTTACCGGTGCAGAGGCGGAATTATGTGCCAAGTTATTCGCTGAAAATCAACGCGATGGTGTCTACTCACACGGACTCAATCGCTTTCCAGGTTTTGTTTCTGGATTGCAGAGCAAACAGATTGACTTCCGTGCAAAACCGGTGCAAATTGAGAGTTTCGGTGCATTAGAAAGGTGGGACGGCAAGATGGGCGTAGGACTTATCAACGCCCATATCTGTATGCAACGCGCACTGGAACTTGCCGAAGCACATAGCATCGGTTGCGTAGGACTTTCAAACACAAACCACTGGATGCGTGGCGGTGCTTATGCACTGCAGGCAGCAGAAGCAGGCTATATCGGTATCTGTTGGACAAATACAACCAAACTTATGCCGCCGTGGGGTTCTGCAGAGAAAAAGATAGGTAACAATCCGTTGGCAATTGCTGTCCCGCGTGAAGAAGGACACATCCTGCTTGATATGGCGATGAGCCAGTATTCAAACGGAAAATTAGAAGTACTCAAGCTGCAAGACAAACAACTACCACTGCCGGGCGGTTATGATACCAAGGGGGAGTTGACGGTTGCCCCCGTGGAGATCCTTAATTCACAAAGAGCTCTCCCTATCGGTTATTGGAAGGGTTCTGGACTTGCATTAGTGCTTGACACAATGGCTGCCGTAATCTCAGGTGGGCAAGCCACACATCAGATCGGAAAACAGAAATCAGAATACGCTGTCTCTCAGGTTTACATCGCTATTAATGCTATTGGGCTGATGGGGCAAACAATATTAACCGAAACTGTAGACGCAATTATCAATGACTTTCGTACCGCTATTCCCTTAGATGAAAACGAAAAAGTGCGGTATCCAGGAGAAGGGACGTTGCGAACACGGCAGGAGAGTCTTGAAAAAGGTGTCCTTGTGGACGAGGCGCAATGGCAGGCATTGCTGGAGATGAATAGAGACGAGGCACTCTAACGTTACTTTATAAAGTTGGAATCGGAGACAAATCGTGACATTACGTGCAGGGATTGTCGGTTGTGGTGGGATTAGCCGTAGCCATGCGGCAGCTTATGATGGTTTAGCAGACATTACCCTCGTCGCGATGTGCGACATCAATCGCGATGCTCTTAACAACCGCGCCGATGAATACGGTGTTCCAAACCGATATACAGACTATCAAGAGATGTTTGCGGATGAAACACTTGATATTGTGAGCGTTTGTACACATGCTCCATTGCACGCTCCGATTACAATTGCAGCTGCAAAAGCAGGTATCCATGTTTTATGTGAAAAGCCCTTATCAGTTGATTTAGAGACAGCTGATCGGATGCTGAAGGTGTGTAACAAGGCAGGTGTTCATTTGGCGGTCAGCCACCAATTTCGATTCACGCCCCTGTTTCGGCACGCAAAATCCCTGATTGAAGCGGGAAAGATTGGCCAATTACGATCAATTCGCGAGGTAGGCAAAGGACGCGAAGCAGGATTTGAGTTGATGGAGATGGGTGTCCACTACTTTGACGAGATGGATTTCTTTTTAGACGGTATCTCTTGGATTCAGGCACATATCACATATCAAGGCCATGATGTCACGGAGGAAGATATTATGCACAGCAGCGAATTGTGCAAAACTGACCGACGGGACAACGGTATCGTTGCGGGAGATACGATGCTTGTACATATCGGGGGGGCAAGCGATGCTTATGGAATTATGGAGCTTTACCTCCGAAAACATCGGCACGGGTGGATGATGGGACCGCATCTGCTTGGTTCGGAAGGACAATTGATGATTAAACCTAACCCACAAACAGGCATAGATGAAATGTGGTACTGTCCTTTTGATGTCTCATTTGCAGCACATACACCTGCATGGGAACAGATAGAGCTTGATACATCTGTGTTTATAATCTCTGAAAAAGCGTGGAAGTCTCGTCACACAATCTGGAGTGCCCAAAATATGCAAGACGCGATTCTGAATGGAAATCAACCAGAACTCGGTGGACGCAACGCACTTACATCGCTTGAGTGTGTTAACGCAACCTACACTTCTCATTTCAATGGAGCAAAAGTACAACTACCTTTAGAAGAGCGGAGTCATCCGCTTGTATTTTCATAGCAAGTTTTGGCTTGCAAGCTACACCAAAAATGTCTTAACATAACGCAAGTTGCTACTTACAAAACTTTAAACAGAAAGACACTGTTTTTCCTTGATTCATGGTGTCTTTTGTAATAAATCGGGGTTGGAAACCCCTCCTACAAGAGAATTTACGAAATAGGTGGCAACTTGAGTTAACATAGGAGCAAACAACTGAATGAAATTTGCATTTTTTGATGATTACGAACTCGGTGTAATCATAGATGATGGGATTGTTGATCTCAGCGATGTGCTGATGGGTATTCCGTACCGGACACCGAAAGAACTTATACAAAGGGTGATTGTGGACTTTGAAGACTTGCGTTCAATGATAACAGATGCCCTTGAATACTTGCCTGCAATCGCTTTAGCTGATGTGACCCTCAAAGTACCGTTACCGCGTCCCGGACAACTCGTTTGTCTCGCTGGTAATTACATTGAGCCGGACAGCCCTTCTCGGGGCGATTTCAATGCTTTCCTTAAATCGCCTACCAGCGTTATTTCTACAAAAGAGACTGTCCAACTTCCGAAAGCAGACGTAACCGTGTTTCATTTTGAACCAGAGTTAGCGATTGTCATTGGAAAAACGGCAAAGCATCTAACCGAAGAAAATGCACTTGACTGTGTATTTGGTTACACACAATTTATTGATGTTTCTGCCCGCGGTTTACCGGGAGGTTTCTTTTTAGGGAAAAGTTGGCACACTTTTGCACCGATGGGCCCGGGGCTCGTCACTGCCGATGAAGTCGAAGACCCAAACGCACTCGGTGTACAACTCTGGATTAACGACCGTTTACAACACGATTTTTCCACAAACTCAATGGCGCGGTTCGTTCCAGAATTGCTTGCTGAGGTGACCAATGTCATAACGTTGGAACCGGGCGATATAGTCTCTACAGGCACACATCACGAAGCACTTACAGCAGTGGGTGACGGTGATACGGTGCGGTTGGGAATTGAAGGTTTCGGACCAGAGTTAATCGTTGATGTGCATGACCCGTTAAAGCGTACTACTTGGCGTGGATAAGAAAAAAGGTTGACAACTATATCGGTTTGCATGTATAATTTTAAAAATTGAGAATTTTGGGGCTTAGTTTGCAGTCCCACATTACAACTTGGAATGAGATGTCCGAGGTTATAAGTAATTATTTTTAGTTAGACAGAACAAACCCGTTCTTGATGATAAGGAGAAGCGATTGATGAAAAAATACAGAAATATAGCCGTTTATGCTATCTTTGCAATTGTCTGTGTATGGATGGTAGGATGCGGAGGCTGTAATCCGGAACCGATGCCTACAGATATGTCCCCTACTGAGGGACCAGAAGATGGTGGAACCACTGTTCGTATTACTGGTGAAAAATTTGATATGAAAAACGGCGTGACAGTGATGTTTGGGGGAAAGGAAGGTCAAAACGCGACTGTCCCTAACAAAACAGAAATCACTGTGGTAACACCAGCTGGCACCGCTGGACAATCGGTGGAAGTGGTCGTTACCAACAAGGGAAAACCCGATGCACCTGTTCCACTTTCCCAGAAGTTTACCTATACGGATGCAACACCGCCAACAGTAACCAGCACCGATCCCGCAGATGGCACTGTTTTCTCTGAATACGAAGATTCTTTGAATGTGTTAGATAGTTTCACTGTTACCTTCAGTGAGCCGGTTGAGGCAAGTAGCGTTTCAATCGAGGTTGCAGTTACTAAAACGGAAGACTCCATGAGCGAACCTACAGATGCTATGCTTTCTGGTACTGTAAGCGGCAGTGACGATTCTGTGACGTTTACTTCAGATACGCCGATGCGCTGTGGGCGCATGTATACTGTCACCGTTTCAGGTGCAACTGATATGGCAGGAAATGCCTTGGCTACTGCATACAGTTTCAGTTTTAGCGTCACAAGTCCGGATCCGGTCTATAAATATTATGTCAAAGAAGAGGATATTCAGGAAGCAAATGGTGAAGCAGCCCTGAAGTATATCGCCGCGCGCCCTGAGATTTTCGATAATCCTGAGAAGTGGGAACGGTTAGTTGCCGCAAATCAAGAGGCAGCTGATTATATCTTTGACCGGACCAAACTAAGTGTGGGACAACTTTTATTAATCCCCCGCGGACGTGCTTGGGGGGATAAATAGTTATATCTTATACCAAATTAGCTCGATAATTCTCGGTAGGTGCGGTTTCTAACCACACCATAAGCGTCAATTTAAGAAAAGAATTATGCGCTAAATGCCCCAGACCGGTAGGTTCGGTTTGTAACCGAACCGGATCCTACGCAGAAACCTTCACCTATCCTGTCCACTCAGCAGTGCTGCTGAACAAAACACCCAGGATTCGCCTGGGCTCAGTCCGGTTCGGTTACAAACCGAACCTACCGGACCTGGATGCACGCTAAATTGACGT
>PYJA01000087.1 GCA_003635185.1 Candidatus Poribacteria bacterium
AGCGATTGGCCCGTGTGTACCTTGGCGGCGACATATCAGGAATGGGTCGCGGCACTTTCATGGGCTATTGAGGATGCGTCGGATGCCGAGAAGAATAGGCTCTTCTATGAAAACGCCTCGGAATTCTATTCTATTTCGTTTGAATAACCATTTTATTTCTGTTATAATTCTTTTGAATGTTCTACCTATTTTATTTTAAATTTCTTTCCCGAAGAGAGGCTATTTTATGAAAAAAACAGATCTTGCACCAGAGAAACTTCCTATCGAAGTTCCAGAATCCAAATTGCGCGGTCAAAAGACTGGGATAACACCTCTTAGCAAAGAAAGGCGTAGACCTATACCGCGTCCAAATTATACAATAGAAGAACTTTTAGCCAAGGTCCCAGAACCCAAAGTTGAATCCCGAAAACCTGGCCCTTCAGAAGAGACAGATACCGGACCACCAGTGGGCAAGGAGGCTTGGTAAATTCCAACCTGGTAGATTCTTTCTCCTAACTCCACCAGATTCACACACCCCCGAAAGCAATCCCAAAAAATATTATGCCGAATCAACACGAAACGACGATTACAAATCACTTGGTTAATATCCTACGGAACATGCGCCATGGATGGGAAGTCGAAACGGCTGTTCATGCTTTCATCAAAGGCAACAGCGAACTTGATGCCATTGTGATCGAACGAGGCAGAGAACCCATCGGTATTGAAGCCAAATTCGCTACCACTACCAACGCCAGAAATCTCATTAAACAGGCAGAAACAAGACTTGTTCACGAGTTGGAAGCAGAATACTATACCTCAGCGAAAACCCTTAACAACGTTATGGCAATTCTATATCCCGACCGTTTTAAGACGATGCCAGGACGGGAGATCACTCCACAACTCCATGGGGCGGACGACCTACAGTACAAACTCGTCAGTACCCTGGGGGATACCGCCGAACACTTCCCAGAAAACGGATGGGCAACTGGCACGGTGGGAGATATTGCCAATGCGTTACATGTCGGTGCAATACCCAATTCACAGTTGGAACAAGCAGCAGAGAACATGGAACTTAGTATCAACAGAGCAGCCTCTCTACTTGAAAACGCTATTACTGATCACCGCGCCATCGGCACGAAAATTGAGTCAATTCTACACCAAGAGGTCTTCTCTAAAGATGGAAATGACGAAGAAGAAAAACTCAATACACAAACCCTCCGCATGGCGGCACTGATTATTACCGATGCCTTCGTTTTCCAGAGTTCGCTCGCGGGCAAAGCAGAAATGACATCTGTTCGCTCACTCCGTCAACTCTTACCTACAATTGACTACGCCGATGTTATAGAAGACTGGAACACTATTCTTAAAGTTAACTACCGCCCTATCTTTGAAGATGCCCGTGAACTCGTTAAGGCACTTGCAACAGATGATAGATTGGTTAAACATATCTTAAAATTGCTGTGCGAGGCAGCTAAGGACCTCGTCGACACTGGTATCGCGCAAATCCACGAACTTGCAGGCATAGTGTTTCAAAAGTTAATCACCGATAGAAAATATGTTAAGGCAAACTACACGCTGCCAGAGAGCGCGGCGTTATTGTCAACCCTCGTGATGCCTGAACTATCTAAAGGTAAACTTCCGAAAGTGGCGGATTTTGCTTGTGGAACTGGTGCGCTTCTCAACGGTGTATACCAACGCATTTTATCCCTATACGAACAGCAAGGCGGAAACGGGAGGGATATCCATCAAAAGATGCTTGAAGAAAACATCGCTGGTGCAGATATCATGCCCAATGCCACACACTTAACAGCCTCCTCTCTCGCAAGCAGATATGCTGGTATGAAACTAGGTGGCACGCTTATTCTCACTGCGCCATATGGACTGATGGATGACGGTAGTTACGCAATAGGTTCACTGGAATTGCTTAACGATGTGTTATTGTTTGACACGGATGCAAAACAAATCGGTGGCGAGGAAAACAAAATAGTTAGCATCCAAAAGGCGTTCCAGCACAATGATTTTGATATTGTTATCCAAAATCCGCCCTTCACAAGGCCTGGAGCAGATAGTAACACTAGCGTACCGAAGTCCACATTTCAGGGACACGACCGACCTCAGGAAGACCAAAAAGCGATGCAGGCTGCATTGAAATTAAAAGACAGAAGGGTAGCAGAAGGAATTACTGACTTCGCTCCTAACTTCGTTGACGTAGCAGACAAAAAACTCAAAAACGGCGGGGCCATGGGTTTTATCCTATTACTAACAGTATTGAGGTCACCTATTACACAGAAAATTCGGGATATGTGGGCGACCGAATATCACAACGTTGTTGTGATTACCATATCTCAGGCGAAGGCCATTGATTGTACATTCTCTGCAGATACAAAGAAAGCGGAATGTATCGTCGTCGCAACGAAGGGGATCGGCGAAAATACGGGACGCGGCACATTTGTCTGCTTAGACCAGCGACCCAAGAAACCACTGGAAGCGATGGAAATCGCAAATCAGATATCTCGGAAGAGTGGCACGCGGAAACTCGAAGATAAACCTAATGGAGGAGATATCATCAACGTGGGAGAGACAAGCATCGGACAAGTGCTAGATTGTCCTATCAAAGACGGTGTCGCTTGGGTCACAACACGGGCGCGCTCAATGGCGTTGCTGCAGAGTGCACACAAACTTGCTGTTGGAGAGCTGCACCTTCCTATGGAAAGAGAGCCTATCCGCGTTGATATTTGTCAAGTGCAACACATAGCACAAGTTGGCTCAGCAGATTTGTATAGAAAAAAGAACGGTCCATTTATTATGGTAAAAGGATATAAACCCAACAGTGATGGCTACCCTGCGCTATGGAAAGTTGACGCACCCTTGCAGCGGTCAATGATGGCTGAACCAAATGCAACAGCGATCCCCCGTTCAAATGAGAACGCGACCGTTAATCGCGCTTTAGAATGCAACAGTAAGACCCATTATCACATCAATATGAGATTCACCTCAAACTCCATGCTTTCTTCCTTCACTGAGGAACCCTCCATTGGCATCCGTTCAATGATAAATGTTTTACTCAATGACCCGCGGTATGAAATTGCTTGGACCCTCTGGTGCAACTCAACATTAGGCTTTTTCTGTCACTGGTTACACAGCAGTAAACAGGATATGGGACGTGGAACGCTGCGTCAGCAGACATTAAAAACACTGCCAACGCTGGATGTCCGTAAACTCTCAGAAAAACAATTGGCAAACGCTGAGGTACTCTTTGAACAGTTAAAGTATAAGCGGATGCTACCTGTCAATGAGTGTGCCTATGACCCTGTCCGGCAAGAACTTGATGCAGAACTTTTGACAAAGGTATTGGGTATCAAAGACTTCGGTGTTCTCACATCTATGCAAACCTTGCGTGAGATGCTCTGTGCTGAACCAAGCATCCAAGGTGAGAAGAAGGACCCTTGTGACCTTGATGCAGAACTCGCAAAGCTGAAATTGAAAGGTATCCGTTTCCCGAGTTGGTATCTTGATTAATCTGGTAGAAACAATCTATGATTTCACACAGAGCAATCAAAACTCCGTCTCCACGCGTAATAACACAAGTGCTTTAAAGTTAATATCATCAATCGGAAAACCTCAAAAAAGTGTCTCTTGGTTAGGGTTTGGTGGAGGTGTCAAATGGAACAACACATAAACCTTGTCTCCATCCGCTAATGCTTCACAGTAACAAGGCATCTTCTTGCCGCTCCGAAAAGGGACGTAACTGTCCCCTTCAATTGGCCGAGTTTGCGAAAATGCTTGATTGATTAAGTGGTCTGTGGGAATTTCTGTGCTTCTTGCTAACAAATACTTAGTTGCGGGGGACGAGGCAGAATAGGTTATATGCAACTTTTGCTTGGCGGAGCGATGCTTTGCGTTAGAAAAATGAGTTTGGGAGGATGCTGTGCTGTCAGGCATTAATCCATGCTCACAAATAGCAGTAATGCACGAATTTGGGGCAACTTGAGCAAATTGTATAGTTGTCGCGATTGTCGAACTTTTAAAGTAACGCGCAGCATATGGTATTAGTTCGACATTAAACTTCCGCTCTTCATAGAGTCCTGCAAATACCTTTCTAGGCATCAAAAATTCAGCCGCTCCAATGTTACAAAGTTGTTCTAAGAGTCTTTCGTATCCATAATCCTGCCCCCAAGTAGTATCGTGAAGCTCAGAGATCAGATCTCCATCCTGCTCAATCAAATAATGTGTGACTTCATGAAATTGCGTAAATCGCTTACGTTCTTTATTCTGAATGCGGGAATTAACAAAAATTGTCCTTCCTCTATGCATTCCGTCTATCCCGTCTGGTAACGAGACTTCTTGTACATCTAACCCCAAGCCAGTGCATATTTCGTCAAAACTAGGAACCTGGGTTGAACTATATTCTCTGACAGTATCCTGAACCAATTCGATAACATGCTTTTTCGGATCGTTCACCTTCTCCTCCTTAGGTGAAAGAATTCGTCTGAGAGAAAGATATAATTCAAGCCATTCCGTTTGAGAGGACGGCCGCCTGCCGCGAAAGTTGATTTTCAGCAGCAATTCCTTCCAGTCATCACTAATAATTTCATAACTAGACTCAAAGTCCATTAGGAATGATTCAAATCCCGCAGGATACGTAGCATGTGTCGATTCCCCTAATTCTTCCACACCGCTAAAAAGGTTCTGGACTGTCATATTATAAGCTTTGGCAACCTTCTGCAGGGTTTCTACAGAAGGATTAACAACACTACGCTCCATACCGGAAAGATAAGGCACAGACAGATCCGCGAGTTCTCCCAAATCCTTCAGAGTCAACTTTTTCTCTTTACGAATGAGACGAAGACGCTCTCCTAATTTCATGACAGTTGTTCCCTCCCCAATGATAATTCACATGCAAATATAGTATATCAGAAAACACACTTTTAAGTAAAGACAAAAAACACATTCAATTTTTACGGAATTTTCTCACTTTTTTCATTATCGGCTATTATTAATCACATAATTTTTATCTATACGTTAAAAATTAATATATAGATAAAAAATTTAAAAATATATATCTTTCAGTGAAAAAGTAGGGAAAATTGAAATTTTTCTTGACATATGGATTTATTAATGGTACTATATACACGTACATCTTATCCTACAATATTAAATAGGAGGTTTTAGAATGAGTAGGCAAAGTAGAAACCAATCTGCCCATGATAATCGAGTTCGCACTCTCGCGAACCAACTTAGAAATGAGGGGTGGAAAGTTCAGGCTGATTTACCGAATTTCAATCAACCGGATCCGATTGGCAAGGACGCAAGAATTCCTGATATTCTTGCAACTCGGGGCGAGCAAATAAAGATTATCGAAGTGGAAACTCCTACCACTCTCGATTCTCACCAAGAGCAGCATTCAACGTTTAAACGTAGTGCCGCCCAACGAGAAAATGCAGAATTTGAGTTGGTTGTCACGAAACCAAGGAAATCCTGAAGATCAGAGCCATTTGGTCTTTCATTGCTATAAGTGAGGCAGGCACGCCTCACTCTGGCAACTACCTTATAATGGGAGATTCAGGAAAACCGAATGGTTCGACTCTAACAACATCTTTATAAAGGCTTGTCATAGATAAGGAGATTTTTTATAAAATATGCGCATTTATTCAGAACAATTCAGCTTATTACTTGAGGCGATATCTGACGCATTGGATATTCCTGAAAGTTACTATGAACAAGCCGTAGAACGTTACAAGTCTATCGGTGACTGGCTTGAACGAGACGGGTCAAAGGTTGCTAACTACAGACCTGAAATTTATCCACAGGGTTCCTTCTTGCTGGGTACGGTTACGAAACCCGTTTCCGATGCTCAGGAGTACGACCTTGATCTTGTCAGCGAGCTGAATCTTCAGAAAAACTTGATTAGTCAAGCATATCTTAAGAATTTAGTGGGGGAGGAAATCAAATCCTATGCCTATAAGCACAACATGAATTCGCCAGCAGAGGAAGGTCGACGTTGCTGGACACTTCATTACGCGGACGATGTCCAATTCCATATGGATATCTTACCTGCGATTCCAGACTCAGAGCAGTTCAAACAACTTCTTGAGTCAAGAGGTTACTCATCGCTTAACTGGTCGAATTTAGCGATTGCGATTACTGATAGGACTCATCCTAATTACAGGCAAATTCATCCAGATTGGCCTTGTAGTAACCCAAGAGGATATGCAGAATGGTTTCGTAGTCGTATGCAAACCCAGTTTGATGCAATCCGAAAATCTCTTATGGAAAGACAAATTGAGGAAGTGCCGGAATATAAGGTCAAAACACCACTTCAACGATCAGTCCAGATATTAAAACGGCACCGCGACATTTGGTTTGACAAGAACCAATCTGCCTACGATGAAAAAGCGAAGCCCATCTCCATAATTATTACGACCCTCGCGGGGCATGCCTACAATAATGAAGTAGATTTGCAACAAACTCTGCTGAAGATTGCAGCTCAAATGCCGCGTCATATTGAATATGACCACAATGGCGAGGCTATAATATCCAACCCAGTGAATCCGCTTGAGAACTTCGCTGACAAATGGCAGGAACATCCTATCCGAAAAACCTGTTTTATGAACTGGCTTAAGCAGGCACAATTTGATCTGACCCAAGCGTTAGAATTGCAGGATGTTCAGAGCGTTGGAGACTCACTAAGATATTGCTTAGGAGACCGAATTGTCAACGACGGAATGCGGAATTTCTCTGAGCCGAGAAGCCGTTATGCTCCTACTGTTGCTGCAAACTCCCTTCGCACAGCAAGTCAGTTTCATGTTTCTCATCGGCAGGAACCAAAATGGCAAGTGATTCCGAGTGGACAGGTAACAGTTACGTGCACCGCCTCTCGAAAAGGATTTCGAACAAGACAAATCAAACACGATTCAGTACCGGTACCAAAGCACTGGTCATTGCGATTTGAAGCCCAAACAAACGTATTGATACCCTATGAAGTTTATTGGCAAGTCGTGAACACTGGGGAAGAAGCACTTAAAGCAAATGGACTTCGTGGCGGATTCTACAAAGGTACTGCTGAAACAGATGGCTATATTCGAAAAGAAGAAACAT
>PYJA01000088.1 GCA_003635185.1 Candidatus Poribacteria bacterium
AGTTAAGAAACTCGGTGAAAAGGTCTCAATCACACAAGGTAAAAGTAGAACCCTAATTTTAGGCTCAGGTGGTACAATGAGGACCGGTGATCTCAATTTCACACTTAGTCGTACAGGTATCTTCCAAATTGGTGTTAAAAATGTGGGGACAGCTGTTTTCACATTTGATGAGAAAGGCGATCTTAAATACGAAAATTCCAATGACGAAAACCAACCATCTCAAGAAAAGGATTGACCTATGAAAATGAAATATTCGTTTTTCATTATTGTTCTGTCGATTGTTACGATGTACTCAAGTAGTTTCGCGCAAGACAACACACAGGTCGGTTTACCAGAAGGTGCAATCGCACGGCTTGGGAAAGGCGGGATTAATATCATGCGGTTTTCACCGGATGGCACGTATCTCGCCGTAGGAACAGATGTCGGGGTGTGGCTATACGATGTTCCCGATGAAAAAGAGACTGCTTTGTTCACAGGACATACTGGACATGTCAACGCACTTGCTTTTTCACAAGATGGAAATATGCTTGCAAGCGGCGGATTTAATAACCCTATTATCCAAGTTTGGGATATTGAAACTAAAAGTAAACTCTCAACTCTCACATTAACGCAAGAACCTAATTCATTAGATGCATTGACATTCTATGGCAGGACCCTTATCAGCATAGATGGACTTGATGACATTAGCTATTGGCAGATAGACACAGGTAACAAATTATTGCAGTCGAGTATAGACATACTTTATGAGGTGGTAGTCTTTTCTCAGGATGGTAATAATCTTGCCATTGCAGATCGAAATGGAAAAATTCACTTATGGGATACAACGACAAGTAGCCCGCAGGCAACTCTTAAGGGACATAAGAATGACAATAACACAGATATCCGATCACTGGCATTCTCACCAGATGGTAAAATCCTTGCAAGTGGGAGTGAAGATAAAACTGTAAAGTTGTGGGATACCCAGAATCACGTTGAGCTTGGAACACTTCACGGGCATCTTGGATGGGTTACGGCTATCACGTTCTCCGAAGATGGTAATATGCTTGCCAGTGGAGACGCAAATAAAACGATTAAACTTTGGGATGTAGAAACACGAAAAGCACGTGCTACCATCACAGGTCATAAAAATACCATCAATGCTTTAGCCTTTGCACCTGTCGGAACACCGCGTTATGGTATGTGTCTTGCCAGTGGCAGTGCCGATGGCACAATTCGATTTTGGAATCCTCTTAACGGTAAAGAACTTGCTACTTTTACGACTGGACATACAGAGTGGATAAAAGCAGTCGCATTCTCTGAAAATGGCACAACCCTCACAAGCGCAGCCTTTAACGGAACTGTAGATGTATGGAGCCTAAAGACTTGGCAGGAACTAACAACATTCACAGATACACATTGTGATATAGTTGAAACAGTCGCGTTGTCACCGAATGGTAGGTTTTTTGCTTCTCAGGGCAGCATCGGCATGGTTATGTTTAATCCGGCTGGATTCGGAGCACGTTTTAGCGGAGGAGGTCCTGAAAATTTTCAAATTTGGAATTTAGCCACTGGCGAAAAACTTTCTTTCCTTCAACAGAAAATCAACATTGAATCTTCAGCAGCAGCATTTTCACCGGATAATAATATACTTGCAGTATGCGGACATGAAAAAATTAAAGGGTGGCATCTTAATTCAGGTATTGAGTTATTCCAACTTGATACCAAAAAACTTATGTTCAGGGGGAAACTGGTGTTTTCACCTGATGGGAAAAAACTTGCTGTAACCAACTTTCACCGTAATTCACAAGTATGGGATATTGCTACGCAGCGTGATATTACGCTACCCAATGCTGAGGAAGTCAATGCGTTGGCATTTTCACCTGATAGTTCTATCCTTGCAATAGTAAGTAAAGATGGTATTTACTTGTGGAAATTTAGCGATGAATTTATCGAAATCCCCGCAAAGTTACATGGGTTTAGAAACGTCTTGACATTTTCGCCTGATGGATCCATACTCGTCGGATCTGGAATGGAGGGTTGGAGCACTCCAATTAAGCTATGGGATGTGAAAACAGGCAAAAGCATGGGAATTCTGTCTGGACATACAGAGTCTGTGGAAGCACTTGTATTTTCGCACGACGGTAAAATTCTCGCAAGTGGTAGTGAGGATGGCACGGTTCTGCTGTGGGATTGGGAAAAAATTTCCGCAAAGAGAAAAGCAGAGATTAAATGATAGGAAAGACACGCGGCTTATTTCGCTAATAGATGATACATGCCCCGCCAGCACAAACACTGCCAGCCTTTTGTGTTACATCACCTGCAACGTTATTCTCTTCACCCGATTCAAATTCAGCAATAAGGGAGACTGCTTCCTCTGTCGGTTTAGATAGATTAAATTGGAGTGTATCATTAGCGTTGAAGGTTACAGCGCATCCTGAGAATGTAATTGTGACTATAAACACGCTAAAGAGTATAAGTGTAGAAATGCGTTTACGTTTCATAGAACTATACCTCAACTTTTCGTAAATCAACCTGATCCAGTGAATTATTGCCTAATCCGAGCCCTCTTGCGGATGTGATATGGTTAGCATATTTCGACATTGAACTCAACGCCATCTCTTCACGTTTCTGATTGACAGTTTGAAGAATAAGTGTATCAAGAATAACTGGATCAGTACTCACAAATAAACCGCCATACTGCCACGTACTCTCAGCGTGATATGTAGGACCCTTATCATAAGATGCTACTAACCCATCAACAATGTTGAGAACGACTTTTTCCTTAAGTACCTTGTTATCAAAAATCTCTCCGATAGCAGGATTACAGTAAAGCGGTCTCCCATGAAACCTCCGCGTATTGTCAACACTACCAAAAGCCATGTTTTTTAAACATCCGCTTACACCTGCCATGTCGTGGTGTTTCAAAACAGGAACATTGATTAGCACATCTACCTGCTCCGTAACAATTTTCGAATATCGTGAACGGGTGCTCTCATTTTCCCGTCTCGTCATGCTGTCCTTTTCGGTCTCATAAAACACTTCGTCATCATAACCGATGTTCTCCATATCAGACGCAAGTGTACGCACATCCCCTTCATCTGTTTTAATCGGATAGCCTGCATTGAGTAGGTGTGCCTCAAACCGATCCCAAATAATAATCTGTTTTTTGAGAACACCAGCACTAAATAATCCTTCAATAATTTTGTTGACGACTACGGAATGTGTGCTTAACTTTGGTCCGGCAAGCGGATTAATTTTTATGCCGACAATGTGGTCCGGCAGTACAAAGTCGCGCCACGCCTCCTTAGCAGAATCGCGGCCGGTGAGTTTCATCAACGCCTGATCAATCATCTCGCCGACAGCATCTTCGTTGAGTCTATCCTCTTCCCAGACCTGTTTGCCGATAGCTTCCACAACAGGTGTAAGGGCTGCTGTTTCCGTTGGAGGCGTCAACACACGCCCACCCCCAATTTGCGCGAAAGCTGGGAGAGCACTTAGTGCAACGCCACTAATAGTACCGATTCGGCTTAGGAATTGGCGGCGGTTGAGCGTATCTCGTTCGCGCGCTGCTTCTTTACTGTCCGTGAGGATATTTGCTATAACTGTATCTTCTGGTTTCATCAAAGTTTACCCAATTCTGTTAGGATAGTTGCTGTTGGCACCCGTACAGCAGCTGCGTCAAGTGATTTCCAAGCAACCTTTCCATCTGGCGTGATAATATAGGCTGCAGGACGTGCAATACTGGTGTCAGATTGATCAATAACATTGTAAGCAGTAATAACCTCTTTTTTGTTATCAGAGAGCACCGGATATTCAAGTCCATGGTTTTCAACTGTCTTTTTTGTTGGCGCTACGTTATCGGAGCTAATAGTGATAAGTTCTGCCCCTGCAGCCTGAATTCTTTCGTAATTCTGTTGCAACTCACCGAGTTGCGTTAGGCACGACCCTCACCAACCGCCGCGATAAAATATGAGCACAACCTTTTTGTCATTTCCTGTATAGTCCGCAAGGGCGTGTAATTCTCCGTTACCATCTGGTAACTCAAATGCTGGTGCTTTGCTGCCAATATTCAATCCTTCACCCAGTTCCAACCCATCTGGCAGTGCTAACGCCGCAAGCGTCACTTTATCCAATGAAACAGTTTCCCCAGCAACAACCGTCACGTTTAGCTCAGCGTCTTGGTATCCATTGGCTGAGATGTGCAACGTGTAATTCCCTGCTTCAATCTCATTGAGTGCGTAGCTGCCATGTGCTTCAGTATGCGCGACGAGTTGTCCGTCTTTTAGCAAATGCACCTGAATTGTTACTCCTTCAATTGATTGCACTTCCCCTTGCAAAGCACCTGTTAAAGTAGCAATTTCGTCTCTGTCATCAACAGGGTTATCTGTTGTTCCACAACCGAATGCAGCAAGCAGCAATAGTGCCAATGTGAAAAGTGTCTTTATCTGTTTCATGAATTGATAAATTCCTCAAGACGGGCGCAATTTGGGCCCTACATGGTAGGTGCGGTTTCTAACCGCACTTTGAGCATTAAACTGTTAGTTTGTGCATTCGTGGAACGCAAACTAACAGTGGACGCTACAATAAAACGCTTATACCGAACTCACGTTAATTCTAAATCCTTAGTTGGAACTCACGTCAAAGCTTCCCCAATTCTGTAAGAATTTTGGCAGTCGGTATGCGTTCATTCCACTCATCAAGGTTTACCCATGCGACTGTTCCATCTCGCTTAAGGATAAAACTTGATGCTCGCGCTAATCTGTTGTTCGCTGGATCAACAACGTTGTATGCTTTAATCGTTTCTCTGTCCTTATCAGCCAGTACAGGATACTTAAGAACTTCCTTATCAACCGTCTGTTTTGTACCCGCTACATTATCGGAACTAATAGCAATGAGTTCAGCACCCGCAGCTTTAAATTTATCATAATTATCTTGCAACTCACCGAGTTGTCCACGACAGAAAGGTCACCACCCCCCACGATAAAACACGATAACTACATTTTTGTTGTCGAGATAATCCGCAAGTGCATGTACCTTACCACTACCGTCGGGTAACTCAAATGCAGGTGCTTGGCTGCCAATACTTAACCCTTGTCCTGGATCTAACTTCACCGGTTCAGGTATTGCGGTGAGTTCTACATCCAACTCAAAGGTATCATTAGCAGTAATCGGGTCAACGTCAATTTGGCTATCCTCATAACCTTTATGCATAACCGTTAGGGTGAATGCTTGATCAACGGGAAGATTTTCAAAGGAGAAAACACCATCTTTCGTTGTTAACGCTTCGTATTCTTCACCCGTCTTACCCATAAGTTGTACAAGTACATCAGAGAGTGCATCCCCCGTTTCCGAGTCGGTTAAAACGCCTCGTATATGTGACACCGGTTCTGCCAATGCGACAAGTGTTACTTTATCCAATGAAACAGTTTCCCCCGCGACGACAGTCGCGTTTGCTTGGACTGTTTCAAAACCTTTGGCTGATATCTCAATCGTGTAATCCCCTACTTCAAGATCACCAAGTTCGTAACTACCATCTGTCTCGATTTGTGCTACGAGTTGTCCCGCTTTCAGCAAGCGTACTTGAATTGGGATGCCTTCAATTGATTCTACTTCTCCTTGCAGAGTCCCTGTTTGCATTTCAACATCTTTAATTCCATTATCAGGATCCTCTGAGGTTCCACAACCGAATGCAGCCAACAGCAGAAATGCAAATGCAAGGCATGTCAGTTTCTGTTTCATGGTTAATTAGTTCCTTTATGTGTTATTTGCTTCATTATTTTCTATAAGGAGGGTTCATATTTTTGTAGTTAGACAATTCATCCATTCTTTTAAACCTTCTAATACCATTCTAACATATAATGTCTCTTTTTTGTAGTACAAATTTCATGAAGTTTAAGAAAATAAGACGGTCCTGTGGCGAGGTTAGGAAACCTCGCCAGCAGGGGGGACACCTGCATTGGACAGAAAAAGACCGAACAACCGTCCATGAGACAATAATTTATAGAAATAGGACAACCTGCTTTTGCAGGTATTTCGGTGCGGTTAGGAAACCGCACCATAGGTGTCAATTTAGCGTGCATCCAGGCCCGGTAGGTTCGGTTTGTAACCGAACCTACCGGGCCCAGGCGAATCCTGGGTGTTTTGTTCAGCAGCACTGCTGAGTGGACAGGATAGGTGAAGGTTTCTGCGTAGGATCCGGTTCGGTTACAAACCGAACCTACCGGCCTGGGTATTTAGCGCATAATTCTTTTCTTAAATTGACGCTTATGGTGCGGTTAGAAACCGCACCTACCACTATGAATCGCGTTAATTTGGTATTACCCACTCTTAACGCTGTTTAATTGTCCCCCACGTCGTTGTGAGTTTACCTGCAGCCTCAACAGCGGTAAGAGTCATCAGACCGTCGTCCATAATTGATTGCATGTCAGCTTCATCTAAAGCGACATTGAAAAGCGCAACCTCGTCAATGATGCCAGCGGTATACCTATCAAAGTGTCGTCCGATATGAAATACGCCTTCGCCAGTGCCGTATCCGCTATTTGTGTCGTAATCAAGTTCCGCTTCCATTTTGCCATCTATCCACAAAGTTGCCTTACCGGTATCAGCATCAGCTCTGCCAGCAATGA
>PYJA01000089.1 GCA_003635185.1 Candidatus Poribacteria bacterium
TCAAGCTCCAAACTAACAGGGGTGCCGGGAGCAAGCTTAGGTTTGGAGGCCTGCTTTTTCGCAAAGGCACGTATCCATTTCAGCACAGCAGGCATAGAGACATCAAAAAGTTTTGAGATAGCATGCATTGAAATGCCATGAGAATATAAAAGCACAGACAACCTTTTATGACCGGGTGGATATCCTCTGGGTGTCGTGCGCGTCCATTGATACCCACACGCTTTACATTTATAGCGTTGAGCTTCGTTGACGAACCCGTTTTTCACAAAGTGCTTGTTTTGACATCTTGGACAACTTTTCATGATATCCTCCGAGTAAAGTGAATTGTTGTTATGGAGGGGACAGAGTAACAACACTTAAGTCAATAAAAAATCGTCTAAAGGACATTGACACCCTTTGTCCAATATGTTATCATTTAGAAAATTGTTTTGATGCATCACAGTTTAGAGGGGCTGCGAACTTGAACATCATTATTTGGTTAACACCCTCGGATTTTTTAAGCACAAAAGAGATATGCAATGATTATAATTGATCTGCACGAACTACTGACTTGGATAAGCATCCTAATAACGGGTATCGGTGTAGTATGGCTTTTTATATGGATTGGCTATCTTTTGGATAAACGCTTTGACTCCGAGCTCCTCACGCTATTTATATGGGTCGTTGGGTTCTTTTGTGGGATATTTGTCATTTACGCTCTTGTGGAAACGCACACAGAGGAGAAAACAATGATTATGACGCATCTTGAACGCGTATGGATTGAATTGAGAGAGAGAGCAATAACTTATCTAAATGAACTCTACCAGTATTTTATTGAATTTTTAATCCCTGTGGGGCTTGCGTTTCTTGTGTATTTCGCAGTTTTTTGGGGTATTTGTGAGAGTATCCAGTTTCTTAAAGAGAAGCGACGCGCCAGAAGCCACTCCCGTGAACCCCTCCGTCTCCCGAAAGAACCGCTTTTTGTAAAATTTTTTCGGCGGCTTCGGATTTTCTTTATAATTTTATGCGTAATTCTTATTTCTTATGTCAGTTATACTGTTATAAGCGTTTTGCTGAAATATGGTTTGCTGAAATATATAGTCAGCATACTTGCGTTATGTGTGTTCCTTTTGGGGATACTGATCGCTACATCTATTTATAACAGGAGACATACACATGAAAACACAGAAACACCCCCTCACCCGTAGAGAGAAACTGCTAATCAGCGGTCTTTGTGGGATTGCGATTTTGTTTGTATAGTGATAAAGATTTCTCTAAAGGAGATACCAGCATGGCTCACATTTGGAGAAAAGAACGGACAGACCGCAGTAGAATCCTTGATAAATTCTACACGAAACAGGAAGTAGTCAAAAGGTGTTTAGATGAAGTCCATCAACCACCTTACATCTATGATTGCGTGATAGAACCTTCTGCGGGAGATGGTGCTTTCTATAAAAATATTGAACATGACACCAAAATAGCAATTGATATTGATCCACAACATGATGAGATTGTCAGAGGTGACTGGTTCAATTATAATATAAGTGAAGATTACGAGCGTGTATTAGTTATAGGGAATCCGCCGTTTGGTCAATATCAGAAACTCTCTTCAAAATTTATATCCCATGCTATTTCATTTCGTAATGTCCAAACAATTGCTTTTATTTTACCAGATGTTTATAGAAACATACACGGCAAAAAATATTACCATATAATTGGAGAATAGTTTCCATCACCGCATTAGGAAAGAATTGTTTTACATTAGAAGGAAAAGACTACCATGTGCCAGCGAGTTTCTTCATCTTTGATAAATCAGAAGGAAAAGATTTAAGAGTTGATCCGAATGCCTACACAGAAACAAACGATTTTAAATTCTCAAATAAAGATGATTTTGACATATTTGTATTCGGTGCTTCGCCAAAAAGAATTACAAAAAATCCGACACCAAACAATAGAGGATACTATCTAAAGTCAAAAATTCCAGTAGAAGATTTAATCTCTCGAATCAAAGCAGTTGATTGAAATGGAAATTCTTGTGCAAATGGTGGTGTATTTTGGCTTACAAAATATGAATTTTTGGAACAATACATTAAATGCCATGAACCAAATAGAAAAAAAGAGAGTCCGTTGAGATGGATTAACAACTATCACAAAGAGGGTGGCATTTTTCAATAGTATATCACATTTTCTATATGCAAAAGATTAAAATAAAAAACAAATTAGAAATAGGAAAAATGAGGCATAGCGGGCAAGCCGCAGCAAAGGTTTTGCAGGCAATTGCAGATACGATTCAGCCGGGGATAACGACTTACGAATTAGAAATGGTCTCCCGTAAAATGATTGCTAATCTAAACGCTAAACCATCGTTTTACGGATATGTAATTCCGGACCACAGTCCTTTTCCCGCCACAATCTGTGTCTCTCCCAATGACAAAGTCATTCACGGTATTCCTGATAAGAGAGAAGAATTGCTGGAAGGTGATATTATCGGTGTGGATACCGCTGTGAGTATTGGCGGCTATCACGGGGATAACGCCTTTACTTTTCCAGTAGGAAAAATATCTACCGAAGCACAGCGATTACTTGATGTGACGAAAGATTCGCTGTATGCTGCAATAGCGGAAGCGAAGCCAGGGAACCGTATTGGGGATGTCTCTTTCCAACTACAAAACGTTGCTGAAAAGGCAGGGTTCTCCGTAATTGAGGATTTTGCTGGGCACGGTATCGGTAGACACTTGCATGAAGAACCGCAAATATTAACTATTGGCAAACGGGGACGTGGTACCCGTTTGCGTCCGGGGATGGTACTGGCAATTGAGGCAATGGTCAACGCTGGACACTCGAGCGTAGATGTTTTGGAAGATGGGTGGGGTGTTATGACATCAGATGGCAGTTTGTCCGCCTTTTTTGAGCATACGGTGGCTGTTCTTTCAGACGGGCCTGAGATTTTAACGGAGAGTCCAATATGGGAAAAATTTTAATGGCTATCTTTCGAGTTTGCAGACAGGGATTTTGTTCTTCGCTGCGCTTTGTTGCTACAGAGTTTCGGGAAATATTTTCTGCACTCCGAATTTTATATGAATCTCGAATGGCTTTCGCTATCGCCGCAGCCATGTTTTTCATCTCCCTCTTTCTTATCTTTGGATATGCAGAGGTTGAAAAAACAATGTTAGAGGTACAGAAAATTTTCTACCTCCACGTTTCAGCTGCGATGACCGTTTATCTGGTATTCGGTGTAAACTTTATATTTAGCATCAAATATCTAATTAAACGCAAACCTGACGATGATCTACTGGCAGTATCAGCAGCAGAAATAGGTCTTGTTTTTTGTACTATTGTGCTGCTTTCTGGACCAATTTGGGCAAAATATGCTTGGAATACATGGTGGAATTGGGAAGCACGACTCACGAGTACGCTTGTTCTCTGGTTAATGTACGTTGGGTATTTCATTCTCCGTTCAGCTTTAGCTGAAGACAACCGCAAACTCTATTCAGCGGTGCTTGGTATTATCGCCTTCTTTAATGTACCGATAGTCCATTTTGCCACAAAATTGTGGAAAGGAAAACTGCATCCAGCACGTGGTACCAAATTTAGTGAAGAACCTACAATTTTATATACATGGATTGCAGTTTTAGTAGCATTCATTGTACTTTTTTCACTATTATTAATTCTGCAGTATCAGATCAAAAAAACGGAGTCGCGCTATGAGGTGATTCGCCGGAAACATATAGAGGAGACATCTTGATGCGAATTGTAATTATAGTTAGTTTTCTAATCATTGTCGGTTTAGTGTTCTTGGCAATTCAGGTGCCCACTTTGGATCAGAAAAAGATTGACGCAGCAATCAAAGAAGCAATATCACAATCTCAAGTTGCTACGGAGGATGAAGACACTGTCCGACAAACTGTCACCCTTTCAATAGATAAACTTGAAAAGGCACAACGCACACGCCTCAAATATCTTGTCTCTGCCTATCTCGTTATATGGTTGGTTTTCATGCTCTACTTAGTGCGATTGGGGAGGCAGCAGCAGGCATTAGACCAACGTCTTGCGCAATTAGAACAGGAAACATCCGATAGTGGAGAAGAAACTATGATTGACTCTTATGAGTCAATTGATAGAACTCATAGTGAATAGGTATCTGAAGTAGAATGAGGCATCAAACATACCCTTACTGTTTTGTCACTTCTACTCCCTGAAAAACCAGATGACCTTTTTCAAATTTTTTATCGTCATCCTCTGTCATCTCGTAATGAATAAAAATCGCATAACTCCTTCCTTTTTGAAAAGTCATGTTTTGTAAAGAGAATTTATCATCATTTTTCGCGATAGGGTTTTTAGCGGTGAGCATCACGGTTCCCCTAACTTGTGTTTTCTTTGTAGATACTTTAACATTTGGATTGTCACTCACATTTTCCTCAGTACCTTCAATAGATTCTGCATGTACTTTTACGACCATGTCTCCATACACGTTGCCATTTACAGGGGTATAAAAGAAAGTTAGCTTATATTGACCTGACTGGTCAGGTTCAAAAAAATACAGTGCATCGCTTTGCTCTACCGGGTTAATTTTTTCTGTAGGAAGAATGATTCTATCCTCAAAGCGGGGACGGTAACCGGAAGAGGTGTCGCTTTTATATACCCTTTCTGTTTTGATCTTTGTTATAGGTCGGTGAAATCCGCCGCGCAGAATAATCACATTTTGGCTATCCCCGGCCCATGTGCCTCGATCACTTTTCCTCAGAACGCCTTTTCCCTTTGTCCCTTTAATTTCATAAAAATACGGAAGGATCTTTTGATAGCAAAAACTATTATACCCTCTCCATGTATAGAGAAGTACACTGCCTGCATTATGGCCTAACGCAAAGGTATGTCCTACCTCATGATTATAATCCATATGCTCATTGATTCTAACCCTTTGTCGCATCCCACCTCCCGCATCGGCATTGATCACTTGGGAATAATAAGGTTTATTCTCTCCGCTCCATTTTTTCCATCCAAAAAGCGGTGCCATTTGGTGCTCTGTATGGTAAAGATGATATACCTCTCTGAGGATCCCTTTGTGCTCTATAGTCTCTAGTATTTTATCGATTTCTGCTTTGAGTCCATCTCCATAAGCCATCCACCCTTGGGCATAGTTTGGGGCATCGGGGTGGATTTCAACTCTTATTGGAAACTGGCTATAACCCTTTGTATACGACTTGCCTACAATCGTGTTGAAATAGTAAGAGTCATAAGTGAAAGAGCCGCGTCTCACCCAATGATAATATTCTGGATGAAACGTATAGTATTTCGGAAGGGTTGCTTCCTTATCTCCTGCTCTATCCGCCTTGTCCTCTTTCTCTTGAGTCACACGCATCGCATCTGTTGCTTCCTTATCTCCTGCACTATCCGCCCCTTCCCATCCCTTGGGAACAACACATATCTGTAACAATAAAAAAGGACTCGCCTCAAATAAGGTGATACACTCCTTTGCAAAAATCGTTCGTTTGCTGGGTTTATGGATGATATTCAAAGTGTAGACTTTATTAATACTCTCGACTAACCCACCCCCTAAATACGCCTTTGGCTGAATGACAATGCTGTCTTTGATAAAACTTTCCATCCCTTGAATACCTACATGAAACTGCCCGCTCTTGTAATCATTATAAGTCGGAACGACTTGACTGTTCTCGTCTGTTAATTCAAACGTGTGCTCCTTAAAGAAAGTCGCTAAACGTGAGTTGTCACTGAGGGTAATCGATAGACGTGAGTAGGGCGTTATAACCAACCTGCCTTCGTGTTCTTTATTTTCGTAAATTGTCTTTGGAATGAAGTCTTTTCGTAAATCCTCACCTAATGCGTATTCATAATAAGTGGCAAGTTCCCTATTGTGTTTGGCCAGTTTAACTCTTTTATTTATAAATCGCGGATGACTTACAGGAACAAAATTAATGGCACTCACAAAGATATCAGTAGGCTCCTGCAAAATAGCAGTAGGCTCTTGCATCTGACTCCAATGACCACACCCACTAAAAACGCTAAAAAGCAAAGCCAGTATAAGAAAATGGTATTTCATTTGACATCTCCTTTTTTTTGGGAAGAATGTTTATTGAAAAGTTTGGAAAATTTTTACGCAAGAAGTAGTTTTGGACTTGCAAATTTCCTAAATTTGTAGTGGTATCTCACAATTCCATTTAGATTTTGATAACTGGTCATGAGTTAGCCTCCAAAAAGTAGATTGTTACAAGTTTAACAGAGACTAACTAAAAAAACAATTAATTCGTTATAATGTGTATTGTCAATATCACCTGGAAACGCGAGATTGCGTATTTGACAGGTGTAAAATATGTTGGTGTAGTCCCTTTGTAAGAATCCCAAAATGTGTTTTTGGAATTTATAAACTGACAAGCCAATTAGATAATGAGGCAATTTGATCTGCGTTTGTTAAGTTAGCTGCGTTCTTAAGTGTTCCTTCCTCAAGATGTCTCCAAATTTCTTGTGCCATGCTGTCAACAATAACAGCCCCGATAAAAAAGAGAGTTGGTGATAAATTTTTAGATGCAAAAGCTGTTCTGATACGAGTTAGTGCAGTTTGTGCCGTTTTCCAATGTTCGTCGGCACCTGCTGGATCAATTCCTCCTTTTAGTTCGCCAAAAGCAATAAATTTTTCAGGAATTCTATAAGTCGCAGGCTTAATTTCGTCTGGAGCACAATGAAGTAGACACATATCAATGTTTTTCTTCACTAATGGAATAGTTCGGTTATAAATTAGCGTTCGTATTTCACCATCCCTTTTCCAACTAAGTGCTTTGAGACTCAATTCTATATCCGCTTCACCATTCTTTCCCTCAATCCATGTGTTACTAACAGCGTTAAGCCATTGATAAGCTGTTTCAGTCAGAGTCAGGGCAGAAATGATTGCTCGGGTTAGTTTTCTTTCTGCTAACTTGCCCGCAATGTTTCGCATCACACCACCTAACGAATCTCCACGTGTCAACAGAAATCGATAAACTAATTCCTCTACAAACTCTGTGCCAGCAGGTTCTAAAAAATTTTCTATTAATTGTTCTATTGCTCTTGTTTGGTTGACCTCATCTGTGTACCCAAGTGCCTTATCTGAAAATCCTGCAGCTGTTAGTAACGCGGGTCGAATCTCATCAATTTTGAGTAAATCAATAGGGGTTTTTGCCTGTGATGCAAAAACTTTGAATGCCCGTGCTTGCTCGACAAAAGGCGTTGCCTGCCGATTCCTTTCCAATGCAAGAGCGACAAAACCAGAGCGAATTTCTTCAGGGGGAGTTATGAGATCGCTGCTATTAGATAAATGTTGAATATTCGACATTATCTTTTTTCCAAACATACACGCATTTACGAAGTGGTATGCGGCCATACATACCCATTTGCTGACTGCTATTTCCCTTTTTTCCTGGCACAACGAGGATTTTTTCAACTTCAAATCCCAACGTTCTTGCTATATCAGACAAAATCAAGTCTACGGAAATACCAACGCCCGCGTAGCGAACATTGTCATTCACCATGAAAAGGCGTGCATTCGGTTTTAACACACGGAAACACTCTCCAATGACACACGCCATTTCAGAAAAATAGCCGCGCACCATTCTCGGAATGCTGTTGTTGTTTAATGTGCCAGCTGCCTTTTCATGTTCAAGATAGGTATTAATTGTTTTGAGCAATTTCTGATTATTGGCTGCTTCTATAAACGGAGACCATTTCGGGCAGATTTTTAACAAATCTTTCTCTCTATTTTCTACGGTGCAACTGAGCATTTCCTGTCGTAAATTAGAAACTTCTGCATGTGTGAGACCTAACATCGCCAACTCAAGAGCGTAAGTACGGGTGTAATCATATCGATTACAATAAGGTGGCGAAGTCATGATCGCAGTATAAGATTCTGTTTCTAAAGTAGGTAAAATTCCAAGACAAGAACCTTTGAATAAGTTAATACCACATGATGTTTGTGTAACAGGAAAGAGTGTTATTAGTGTCTCGGCAGAAGTTACATCTGATAATATCTCTTTTAGTTTGGCGGTTATTGCAGGCGCGAATGAAAGAATTTCACCCTTATTGAACGGCTTTGTGCCTGGTCGTATTTTGCCTGAGCGCGCATCCCAACGTAGATATTGCCCATCTTTTCGCGTATAACTGATTGATTCTAAAACGCACAACAATGAGAGACGAAGAATGGCTTGAATTATCTCATTTTCATGTTGCATCGCGCCCCTATAACGTTCGATTGCATCTACCGTTTCAGAGGGATAAGCGTTTTCCGTAATCCGAAATGTACTAAACGGCACTCTCTGCGGAAAATCCTTCCACGGTTGTGAGGCGATCCATCGTTCAAGTGTAGCAGTTTCACTTGTGGTCAAACCACTTTGCAATAAAAGTCGTGTTTGGATAATTTCTTGTCCAATAGGTAGTAATTCTATTCCATCAGCGTGGATATTTTGTTCACTTGCAGCAAACAAGGCCGTGCCTATTCCTGCAAACGGATCAAGCACTTTCCCCTGTGTGCCACCTTCATAATTACTCAAAAAGTATTCAACAAGTCCCGCTGAAAATGCTTCTTTGTATTTATACCAATTATAGGCAGGTTTGTCTTTGTTTCCCTGAAAGCTCACGATCTTCCGAGACAAAAAAGGGGCTATTGAGAATTGCGATTTGAATTCTTCGGTGAGTTCAGCGTCAAGTGCGGTGATTTCGTCACGCAGCTCTGCCGCTTGCGATTCAAATTCGTTTTCTCGAAAAGTCATAAGCACCCTTATTGATCACGATTCAGTATCTCATCCCAATTATGTTCGGGTGAGTAACCCAATTCTTTTTCTGCTTGCTTCCAATCAAAACGCGAGTCTGATCGTCCTGCGACTGCGTTATACGCGCCGTAAGTAATCTTTTCTGTTTCAATTGCACGTTCCACACACTGTGCGACATCCCTCGGATCAACATAAACAAACCAGGGATCTGTTACAACATCAGGTGCTGAAGGACCGGGATTAAGCCCATCCCCTGCAATAACGCCCGGGCGGATATGAATAACTTTCAAACCGTGTGCTTGATGGTAGGCTAAACCTATCTGTTCACCGAGATGCTTTGCCAGGGCATAATAAAGATCGCCTGCGCCGAACTGAAATGGATCATCTACCTGATACGGTAATTTGGAACCAGAGGCAGGTGGGCATGCCGAAATACTGGAAATGTTAACCAATTTTTGCACGCCTTGCTTCACACAAGCTTCGGCAACATTCCATGTGCCTTTTACCATCACATCAGCGAATAAGGAGATCGGTTTACCGTGCCGTTCCCGCACCAATGCAACGAGGTGAACGACAGCATCCTGTTCGGCACATGCTGCTTCAAACTCATAAGCATTTGTAACATCTGCTTTGATAAATGTTGTCCCATCAAAATCGATATTCGGTTCAACAATATCAGTCAGCGTCAGTTGATATTTACTGTGTAACCGCTCAATGATAAATTGCGCGAGGTAGCCAGCGGCACCCGTAATCAGGACCTTTTCAATTGCCATGATTTCAACTATCCATTTGCGAACGGTACGTCAGTATAGAGTGCATCGTTGTAGCCAACATAAAAGACATTCCCCGCTTTAACCGTCGGCGCACGCAAACTACCACTACGTCCTAAAACTACTTTGAGGATTGATTCGCGGTTATCTTCATCGGGAACGAAAGTTTCTACGCTTTTACCTTTTGCAGCCACAATTTGCTCAGCAGAACTCATTAAGTCCCATACAGCATCTGCCTCTAACTTCTCTTTTCGAGCATCTGTTTTGTTTTCTGCTTGTAAGTTGTTTGTGTCAAGAACCTCTTGCACTTTTTTGCATGAGTTTCAACTATTCCGAAAATAGATCCAATCTATCATTTCAATTCCTCCACAGGAATAAATTTACCCGTATTGCGACTTTTAATTGCCGCTTCAATTAATGTGAGTGTTTGAAGCGCGTCAGCAAAAGTCGAACGAATTAAAGTTCTATCTTCTGTTTCAATTGCCCGTAACCACGCTCCCGTTTTGTCTAAACCTAAACTGTTTTGTGAAGCAGCAGGTTCATTTATTGTTTCACCATTGAGATAACCACGAATAGCATTGTCTGTCATATTCGCTTGCAAGCGTAAATGTGGCCCTACGACTTCAACATCAAAACAGAATCCTTCGGTCCCACAGTGATTCATGTGTGTTCCGAAAACACCGTTGTCCAATTCGTAAGTCATCTGTATAGCATTTTCTGCGTCGAATTCGGTTCGTTCTAACGCCATATTTTTGATTGTTAATGCATGTGCTTGTAAGGGTTTCGGGTTTCCCATAACGTATCGTGCGCAATCCAGCACGTGCACTGCTTGCTCTGCTAAGGGACCGCCACTAATCTCAGACTGTAGAAACCAGGTAGGCATTTGAAAATCGAGATAATAATTGATTGTGCAAACTGTTCGCACCAGATGGACTGTCTCTGAAGCAATTAATGCTTTCAGTTGTTCATAAAGCGGGTGATACCGAAGTTGAAAGCCAACAGCTGCCATTACATCCGCCTTTTCAACACATTCAAGACATTTCTCTCCATCACTTATATTCAGGGCAGGCGGTTTTTCTATCATTAGAGCGATGCCATGTTCACACGCCATCTGGATAGGTTCAAAACGAATAGGGGGTGGCGTTGTAATCACCACCCCGTCCATTTCTACATCAAAAAAATCACTTAGTCTATCGGTGGCAAGTTCAGCTTCAGCAGACGTTGCGAGTTCTTGTGCTGATTCAAGCTGCACATCGTGGACAGCAGCCACACGCGCCCCGTAGCCGGTTATTGCGTTGTGGTGATGCCTACCCATCCTGCCAGCGCCGATAATACCAATAGATAAAGGATTAACACCGCGATCACCTGTGCTCGCGGTGGATTTTTGTTGCATTACTTAAGTTTTAAGTTACCCCATGTCACGGCAATTTTACCTTGCGGTTCAACTGGTGTTGCGGTGCCGCCAGGTGTTACGACGAATATGTTGTCGTACTGGGCGTGTTCAGCACCACTCATGCGGAACCCAATTTTTCCAGATGAGAAAGCAGCTTGTGAATCAGTCCATTCACTCACAAAAGATAAATCGTCAACATCGCCACCTACGGGTCCAATGTACGCTTTAAAATTGGAACCTTTCCGCACCTCAAATTTTGCACGGTACCAGACATTTGCTTTCCGATCAACACCATCTTCAAATGCGCCTGGTTCCGCAGCCCATCCACCATTGACTCTTCTATGCCAACGGATGTGTTGGGGAGTATGACCAGATGCATCGGTGGAGACTTGGTGCATATAAATGTTGTTACCGTCCGTTCCATGGAACACAAACCCTGTTAAGCCGTTCTGCATCGCTTTAAAATCAGCATAATAATCGTATTCTTCGGGAAACTCATCAACGCTAAGACCGACTTCGCCGCCTGGCACGAAAAGCACACTATTACCGAGTACATCATGCCCATCAGCATTGTCTTCAATTGTCCAAGTACCTTGCGGTGCCCATTTTGATTCGTCAATGTTCCCACCCTCAAAATCATCATGAAATAGAAGTTCAGCAGAGACGGTGCCAACGCACAAAATCATTGCTAAACAGATTAAATATCGCATTTTATATCATCTCCTTGTGATAAAGCGTAAAACTGGACGACTCTGCCGCCAATTCAACCTTTATCAATTTAGATTATTTTAATGTAGCAGTTAATTCTACTACAATTTGTTTGTAATTATACCATTAATTCCTTTTAACGAGTAATCAAAAGTAAGATGTCCTACTTTCAAATAAAGAATAAGTGCAAGATTCTCACCTTTTGACGGCCTATTTCTTTTTAAGATTCCCCCATGTCACCGCGAGTTTGTCTCTCGGTTCAACGGGAAAGATATTAAATTCAGGCGTAGCCACGACAATGTTATCATATTGTGCGCGCTCACCACCACTCATCCGTATCCCAATTTTTCCCTTCTCAAAAGCCTTTTGACCATCCGTCCATTCACTCACAAGCGTAAGGTCTTTATCTTCTACGCCGACATCACCGAGATATACCTTAAATTTGTAGTCTTTACGGACCTCAAATTTTACACGGTACCATACATTTTGGTCACGATTCACTTCATCTGCAAACGGTTCGGCATCAACAGCATAATTACCATTTACTTTTCTGTGCCAGCGGATGTGTTGCGGTGTATGCCCGGAACCAGCTGTTGAAACTTGATGCATATATACGTTATTGCTGTCTTGACAGTGAAAACAAAAGCCTGTCAAACCAGCGGATACGGTTTTAAAATCAGCGTAATAATCGAACTCTTCGGGAAACTCATCAACGCTGAGACCAATCTCACTATTCTGGACGGCAAGCACTTTTTTGCCGAGAACATCGTGGTCATCAGCATTATCCTCAATTACCCAAGTGCCCTGTGAAGCCCATTTTGCCTTGTCAACTTCACCCCCCTCAAAGTTATCTTCAAACAGAATTTCAGCTGAAACGGTGCTAACACATAAAATCAGTGTCAAATAGATTACATATCGCATTTTAATCTCCTTATATTGTTAGAATTTATCAGTTTTAACCTGTGCCCAAATTGTCGTTAGTTTAGCAGTTGGTTCAACCGCCATCGGATCATTACCACCATAAATCTCAATTTCATCAATTCGTGCATCATTATTCAAGCGAATGTGAATGCGCACCCATCGTGCCTCTACATCGTCAAAGGTTATCTCAGTGGTTTTGCTGATCGCTGCACCTTTGTGAGTATAAACCTTTGTCCATGTGTTCGCTTCGGAGTTTGCATCTGCCTTAGTTGTTGCAACAAGTATATCAAAGTCTGCCGTCATCCTGTCAAGAAAATTTTGTGCATGGTCACTACCGAAATAGATGCGGTTTACATTCGCAACAGCACCGATGTCAATCTGTGCCCAACCGGGTACTGCGTTGATAATCCAACTACGGCAATTGTTATAGAATCCATCGTTAAGGTATTCTGTACAATGCCGTTGCGGACACCAACCCCCTAACAGTGAAGAAGCGTTAGGTTTAGCGTCTTTCAGTAGTGCTAAATTCGGTTGATTATCCCGAACTGTTGGCACAAATTCGGGGCCCGCTATACCAGCAGGGGCATCACAAGCATCCGTTGCCGCTTTGATGTCCTGCTCCTTGAATTCATAGCTTCCAAATTTTTCCGGTCCCTTGTCTTCATCATGGAGCGCTATAGCACCGGGTGCAATTAACATTATTACTATCACAAGCAAAGAAAAAGTTGTAAATCTCATCGGAAATCCCTCCTTATAGAACCAGAAAATGTGAATTAGAATGCGCGACAAAGGGTTTAGGTAAAAACATGAGAAAATATGGATAGCTAATTATCCATATAGTGTTTAATAGGATAGCATATTTCGCGCAAAAATACTACAATATTTCACACATGCGACAGGGTTATTTAGTTTTAAGAGTTTTTCGTTATTGAGTTGGACTCAAAGTTAGGACCCCAGGTCGGTAGGTGCGGTTTCCTAACCACACCATAAGCGTCAATTTAAGAAAAGAATTATGCGCTAAATGCCCCAGGCCGGTAGGTTCGGTTAGAAACCGAACCGGATCGGACGCAGAAACCTTCACCTATCCTATCCACTCAGCAGTGCTGCTCAACAAAACACCCAGGATTCGCCTGGGCTCAGTCCGGTTCGGTTACAAACCGAACCTACCGGGCCTGGATGCACGCTAAATTGACGCTTATGGTGCGGTTAGGAAACCGCACCTACCACCCTTGGTCATTAACTTTGAGTCCACCTCAATAACGGAAAACTCTTAAAACTAAATAACCCTGTGAATGATGCGAGAAGGTTGACATTTATTCGGTAACCATTTGCACAGAACTTGAATATGCCGGTGGCATGGAATTTACCAACGCATCTAACATTTGATTGTACCGTTCTTTGTCGTTTGCATTCTTGCTTGCATCAACGACTTGTTTCCAAAAATGGTCTAATGAAGCATCGGCAGATAGAATACTTAGAGCATATTTGAAATATCTAAGTGCATCGTCATAGCGATCATTTGCAATATGCGCACGTCCAAGTGTCAGTGGGTAGTGATAGCTTATTTCCACATAGTCTTGTAAAGCACGTGTCGCATATTTTAGTGTTGTTTCTGGAAAGAGACCTTTTTCAAGAAGTTCTTCAGCAAACCAACGTTGGTAATATGCCTCCTGTCCGTTGACCTCTTTCTGTCGAAGTTTCAACCACTTAGCGTTGGCAATTTCAGCTTTATCGGCATCACCTATTTTATTGTAGAGATCGCCCAAAAGTTCGTATAAGACCACACTCTCCTGCATTTTAGGTTCTATTTCTTCAAGAATAGCAATGCGTTTAGCCACTTGTCCTTCTTCAGCGTAAAGTTCGGAGATGGCGCGAATTAAGGAATCATGCCTCACTTGTGTCAACGGTGCGTCTAATGCTCGCCGATATACCGCTTCAGCTTCAGAAATCTGGTTCTGTTTTATATATAAATTTGCTAATTGATTGTAGCGTTGGTATATTTTGGGATTAAGTTCTATTGCTTTCTCATAATAGGCTACTGATTTTGTAAAGTACTCATTCTTTAAATTTGCCAAAATTGGACGGGTGTAAGGTTCAAGTTTAGCATTTCCTATGAGTTTACCATCATTTTTATGAGGTGAACTATCGGAAACGCGTCCTTGGGTTTCTTCGTCAAATTTCCAATATCCGACTAATCCCGCTTCATCTCCGTCCAACTGCTTGTTCATATCGGAACGAATTTGTTTTTCAGTACGCGCGATGTTCCAAATTCGCACTTCATCAATTAGTCCAGCAAAAGATGCGTGCTCAGATATTTCTTCTTCATGTGAACAACCGATACGGAATGGCAGTGTTGTCTTGGTCAAATTGTTCTGACCTTTGAAATTACTTTTTCTGATTTCAGCACCGTTTAGAAATAACTTCACGCTGTCATTCCTTGCATCAATGGTTGCTGCAACGTGGTACCATTCATTTCTTTGGATAGATTCACTATTAGACGCAATCCATCTTATAAATTGTCCGTTTGGAGATGCGTCAAAATAAGCGCACCCTTCATCAAACAACCAAAGCGCGAATTGACGATGAGAAAGATTAGGTGTTCGTTTGTCGCCTTTGAAAAGGACAGTCGTACAGGTGTTTGGAAAACCTGTGGGTTTGATCCATGCAGAAATCGTAACTTGTTCGGAGATATTGTTTATGATCTCACTGTCCACAATTTCTACGTAACTCCCATCTCCATCTAAGCTAAGAGCCTTGTTTTCAATTACTTTGCCTATCGGACGATCCACTCTTTGAAACAGATCACCCAACTTTATATACCAGTAGGGATTTTCTTCAGGTTGCAGTTTAGTAAGTTTTTGATACTGCTCAATTGCTTGTTTAATTTTATCTGTGGCTTCATAACTTTCAGCAAGTTCCGAGATGAGGTTGGGATCGTTAGGGTTCATCTCAACCTTTTTCAGTTGTTCCGGTATCCATTTTTCATAGAATTTTCCTTCTTTGGCGATTTCACGGATTGCATTTTTTGCCCTACTTTGTGTGCCTGATTCCTGATATATATCATAAGCTTCTACGTAACGTTTTGTCTCACGGTAACTTTTCGCAAGTATTTCGCGCAAAGTCCCTTGAATCCTACTATCTGCATCGTTATCACTCTTTTCAATAGCGGATTTGGAGAGTTCAATTGCCGGCTCATACATCCTATTTTCAATGCAGATTGTTGCGAGCGCACCAAGAAACCACACATCCTCTTTTTCACTGCTGGATGCAAGTGCCTGTTTAGCTTGATTGAGCATCTCTTTGGCTAATTCAGGCTGTTTATTTCTTTTCAAAGCAGCCGCAGCATAATAGAAATAACGGACATCGTTAGGTGCTGCTTTGCCAAGTGCTTCATACATTTCAGCAGCTTTTTGATAGTCCCTTTCATCCCAATATATTCTTGCCAATATTGTGAGTGCCACCGGATTATCTTTATTTTCTTCAAGTTTACCCTCATAATGCGTTTTTAACACTTCAAGTTTATCTTGGCTCTTGAAAGCAGCAATCAATGAATCGCGTGCAGTCTCTATTTCGTATATCGCTGCAATTCTTGCAGAAGTCACTGTAATTCTTTCCGCAGTAAAGGACCTTGGTTTGCTGTTTGTATCCGAATTTGCCTCTGTCTGATATGGTTCTATTGCTGAGTCCATATCACCGAGTTGTACATATACCTTAAGCAATTCAGCAGAGATTCTTTCTTTCTGATATGAACTGATTGTCATATCGAGTGATCTCTTATAGGCATTAAGAGCTTTTTCCAATTCTCCAGTTTTGTGAAAATATTCGGCACGTGCTTTCTGCATCTCATAAGTGATTGTGCCATCATCTTCAGCTTTTTGTAATTTCTCTTCCAAATTCCCATGATAGCGATAGAAATTGATCAATTGGCGTTCAACATCCTGCCGCTCTGATGCTGATGTAGCTGATAGAATTGCATTCTTTAATGCGATTTCAGCAGCATCTATGTCCTCATTGAAAAAATTAAGTTTTGCAAGTTTGAGATACGTTTGCTTATCACCGTATCCTAATTCAATTGCTTTTTCATAGTTGGCGATGGCTGCAGTTTCATTACCTTCTGCTTCATAAACTTTTGCGAGCCGTGCGTAATGGACACCAACTTCCGGCTGTGTTTGGATGTATGCCTGCGCGATTTCAAGCGCCTCGTTGTGTTTGCCAGCAGCTTGTAGACTATCAACAAGTCCATCTTGATACATTATGTTTTCTGGGTCAGTTTCAAGCAGTTTGCTGTAGGTTTGCGCAGCTTTTTCGTCCTGATTTATGCGTGTGTAAAGTGTTGCGAGTTGTTCGCGAGATTCAAAATCTTCAGGTGCGCCCTTCACAATTCGTTCGTAGATTTCTATTGCTTTTTCTATCTCGCCACGTTCTACGAATTTTTGTGCCGCTGCGATGAATTCTTGTGTTATCGAGCCCTCTTGTTCGTTGCTCATCTCCTCTACTCCAAGTTCTGCAACGAAAGTAACCACTGTGATTAACAGGAAAATGATTAAGAAGAAAGATAATTTTGTGTGTGCCATTGAAATATATCTCCTAATGATTTTTTCTATACACATTTTCGGATGCACCTTTGCACTGTTTAGCGAAATAATTTACTTACTATGACGACTTGTTCTAGTTACGCGGCAGTTTTGTTGTTTTTCACAACTGTCCATATTCTGTAGGAGCGATCTCTGAATCGCGACCCGTAGTAGTCGGGAATCGGAGTTCCCTCCTACCTTTGAGACAACAGGTATCAGCATATTTTCATTGTAAGACGGTGTTTCTATGTCCAAAAACTTACGTAATAAGTAGTTTCGGACTTGCAATAAAATTTAAAAATCGTTTTAAATCCTTATGTGGACCACATTTTCGCTTGTTTTAATCGTGCAAATATGATATAATTTAGATAAGAAATTAGGGGGTTGATGAAGATAAAAAAATAAATTGGGTAATTTAGCGAGATTAGGAAATCTCGCCAGCAGCAAGTGTACACCTCTGCTGGCGAGGCAGGGAATGCCTAAATGGCATTGGTCCCGTTGATTTCTTCCTAACCTCGCTAACGTAAAGGTAATTATGGATTTTACTATAACATAACGCGCTGGAGAAGATAACGTGAAGAATAGCAAGAAATTCATTGCCCTCATTTCTGCAGTATGGATACTCATTTTATTTTATCAGAATGTCCAAGCACAACAGAATCTGGCACAAGAAGCGTACGCTATCTTTGAACAATCCTGCCTAATATGCCACGGTGAAAACGGAGCCTATCGGGAATCACTCATTATTGAACACACAGCACTTATTGAAGGTGGTGCAGTCATCCCTGGAAACCCAGAGGATTCCGTGTTCTATCAACGGCTCATTGAAACGGACATTGCCAAGCGGATGCCACTCGGACAACCGCCACTTGCCCCCGAAGCGATTGAGACGATCCATCAATGGATTGCAGCAGGCGCACCCGATTGGGACGCTATTCCCAAACCAAAACCCGACTTTATTACAAACGATACACTTCTTGAAACGATTGAAAACCACGTCAATTCTCTTTCACCGCGGGACAAATCGTTCGCCCGTTATTTTACATTAACACATCTCTATAACGCAGGTGAAACGACTGAAGCACTCAACGCGTATCGGCGCGCCCTCTCAAAATTGATTAATAGCCTCTCTTGGGGACGCAAGGTTGTTAAGCCTCAACCGATTGATGCCGAACAAACGCTTTTCTACATTGACTTCCGTGATTACGAATGGGATGTGCGAAACGATGCATGGACACAGATTGAACAAACGTATCCCTACAAAATAACGTTTGATGCGCCGACACAAGCACATCTCCGCGAAAAACTAACAACCCTACAGCAAGAGATGAATTGCGAAGTGCCGTTTATCAATGTGGATTGGTTTCTTGCAACTGCCTCGCTGCCACCGCTCTACCATGACATACTCGCGCTACCCGAAACAGACCGCGAATTAGAGGCATCCCTTGAGGTATTCGTTGCTGAAAACCTGCTAAATGCACCGGGAAAACGCGTTTGGCGTGCGGGTTTCAATAATTCCCGTGTTTCAAGACACAATCGCGTTGTTGAGCGTCACATATCACGGTATGGTGCGTATTGGAAAAGTTATGACTTTGCGGGGAGTGCGGAGTCACAGAATATCTTTACACATCCACTTGATTTCACACACGACGGTGGCGAAATTATCTTTAACCTACCGAACGGGTTGCAGGCATACTATCTTGCAGATGGCGACGGTAACCGACTTAATGAAGCACCGATAAGCATTGTTTCTAATCCCGCTGTGGGTGATCCGACAGTTCGCAATGGTCTCTCCTGCATCGGTTGCCACACAAAGGGGATGCAGACGTTTGAAGACGAGGTGCGTGCTGTTGTTGAACAGATCGAGAACCCACCTTTTAACAAAGATCGCGCATTAGACCTCTATGTTGAAAAAACGGTAATGGATGAACTCGTTGAAGAGGATACACAACGTTACAGAGATGCACTTGAAGCGGCAGGTGGTGTGTTTGGCGGTATTGAACCGGTCCAACGATTGCATGAGGCGTTTCAAACACCTCTCAGTGCTGCACATGCTGCAGCTGCGGTTGGCTTGGAAACTGACGTGTTCCTTGAAAAGATAAGCAAAAGTCCAACTTTGCAAAACTTATTAGGGACATTGGTGTTAGAAAATGGCACGGTAAAACGCGACGCATGGACATCGGATTTTCACGATGTGGTTTCTGGGATCAACTCTCCTGATACCGTCCCGCCACCTGTTGTGGAGCGACCAGAAATTATTCCTGGTGCTGGTGTCCACATTCCCGATCCAAATTTACGCGCAACACTTAATAGAATACTGGACAAACCCAGTGACGCACCTATCACTATAGAAGAAATGGAAAGTTTTAATGGATTTGGTTTTCATGGAACACGGTTACATAGTCCCATCGGACCCTGGATTGAGGGAAGGAATTTGCATTACGCTGGCATACAAGATCTGACCGGATTAAATTATGCTATTAATTTACAATCATTATCATTGGCGGGAAATGATATAACTGACTTGACACCAATTATGAAACTCCCAAATCTTGTAATGCTTGACATCGGCAATAATGATAAAATATCAGACCTTTCACAAATTGCGAAACTGCCAAATCTTAAAGAGCTTTATATTGCCAATAATGATAAAATATCAGACCTTACACCGATGATAGGTCTAAAAAAATTGGAAGTGTTTGTATTTGAAAATTGTCCTGAAATAACAAGTCTTTCAGCATTAAAAGGGTTAACAGAATTGAAACATATACAAGCCGGACACAATTTCAAGATTTCGGATTTGTCACCATTGGCTGGAAAAGAAAAATTCAAGAGTATTCTTCTTTGGGGACCGCCTATAAGTGATTTATCGCCATTAGCAAACTTACCTAATATTGAAAACATAAATATGTGTGGAAATGAAATATCTGTGATACCGTCTTTTGAAAATGCTCCTAAACTCAAAACATTATATATTTTTAATAATAATGTTTCTGATGTCTCTACTTTACAAAATCTAAAGGGTTTAGAACGTTTAAATCTAAGGGATAATAAGATCACAGATATAACGCCACTATCAGGGTTGACCAATCTAAAATGGTTAGACCTCACTGCCAATCCAATAACAGATTTTTCGCCATTGGCGGAACTTTCGCAGAATACAAATATAATTGCAGGTAGTGTTAATATTCCGGACCGAAACTTACGTGCAGCAATAGCAGAAGCGCTCGGTAAAGATGGGACTGGGGTTATACCGATTACGTTTGAAGAGATGGCAACATTAACACAACTAAGAGCAAGTGACAGGGACATTAAGGACTTAACAGGACTTGAGTTTGCGATAAATCTGGAAGAGATGTGGATTGGACATAACCCTGTGTCCGATCTGGCACCACTTGCCGGATTGAAAAATTTTATTGGTTTACATGCCTGGGAAACCCGTATATCTGATCTCTCACCACTTTCGGGACTGACAAAACTGAGATGGTTAGACTTTGGGCGCACCCCAACAGATGGAAATAGAAAGTTAATTGGGAGTTTGGATTTGACACCCCTGGCAGAGATAACAAGCCTAAAAAAATTGACGTTTTATGCATGTGGCATACAAGACATTTCATCACTGGCAGGGTTAACAGATTTGATTACATTAGATATTTCTAATAACTCCGTAACAGATTTATCACCCATTGCGGGGTTAATTAACTTGGAGAATTTAGGAGTTAGGCACAGTGGCATATCAGATATAACGCCTCTGGCAGCATTGACTAAATTGAAAAATCTGGATTTCCGCGCAAACAACATATCGGATGTATCGCCTTTGGCAGGACTGGTAAATTTGGAGTTTCTTAACCTTTATGGTAATTCAATATCAGACATTTCTCCTTTGGAAGGATTATCTGTATTCCCTATGAATACTTGGTGGGTTGGAAACCCGGGTTCTGCTTACCCCGGACCGACGATAGAGGGTCCCTGGTTGTGGTTGAATTTGTCTGCTAAACATTTTGACACAGATTGGTTGGCAGTCGCAAGTGGTGGCACTGTAACCGAGCAACAAGTTGCCACGTACGGTGCAGCAGAGGGAACACTTGTTGGAGACAGCATGTGGAAAACTAGCAGAATTGACCCTAATTCCTATAACATTAATAGATTGCTGGACTCTTTTGGTGGAGAGTACAGAACCCGAAAGTACAACGGGATTTACGGTTTTATCGTCTTGAATTCACCTCAGGAACAGAAAACAATAATGCTTCAAGGAAAATCAACTGGCAATTCTATAAAAATCTGGATCAACGGTGAGTTGGTTCATAAGGATATTGAAACAATTGGTGATGGTCATCGTTATGATCGATTTTTTCCTGTTACGCTGAAAGAAGGAACAAATATTTTGTTAGTTGCAAGTCAGAATACAAATAATTTTCGGGCATGGACAGGCTTTTTCGCATTTGAAGAAGGCACAGAGTATACAGTGCTAAATACTTCGGATATTGCTATTCCCGATCCAAACCTCCGCGCGGTAATCGTAGAGACCCTTGGCAAAGAGGATACTGTTCCAATTACGTTTCAAGAGATGGCAACGTTAACAACCTTAAGAGCAAGTAACAAGGACATTAAAGATTTAACAGGACTTGAACACGCTATAAATTTAGAAGAGTTGTGGATTTCAGAAAACCCTATATCTGACTTATCACCACTATCCGGATTGAAAAACTTTATAGGTCTACACGCGTGGGATACCGATATTACAGATTTGTCGCCACTTGCCGAAATGTCCAAATTGAGATGGTTAGATTTCGGTCGCACACCGATATCCGACCTATCTCCTTTAGCAGACATATCAAGCCTGAGAAAACTAACAGTTTATGCAGGTAGTAACTTAAATGATATCTCACCGCTAGCAGAATTAACAGGCTTAACATTTTTGAATCTTGGCGGTAATAGGATATCGGACATATCACCCGTTGCGGGGTTAATCAACTTGGAATCTCTAATAGTTTACCACGGTGGTGCACTAACATCTGACTTATCGGCTCTGGCAGGATTGACAAAGCTAAAACACCTAAATCTTCGTGATAAAAGAACAATATCCGATCTATCACCGCTATCGGGTTTAACAGAATTAACATCATTAATACTTTTCGGTAATATTATATCAGACTTATCTCCACTATCCACTCTAATCAATTTGGAAGAATTAGACCTTAGTGAAAATTTAATATCAGACATATCTCCCTTAGCAGTATTAACAAACTTAGTATCACTCAATCTCGCAAAAAACAGTATCTCAGACATATCCCCTTTGTTAGAATTGGGCAATATAAAGAGTTTAAATCTCAATGATAATTTGATAACAGACACTTCTCCTTTAGAGAAATGGTTTTCCAAAGACACATACATTAAGTTTCTTAGAAATCCAGGTGTTCCCAAAGATGGCCCGAACATATTAGGTCCCTGGCTGTGGATGTTAGTCCGAGATCGACACCTTGATAGTACAACGGATTTGTTGGCAGAGGCAAGTAATGGATCGGTAACAGAAGATCAGATTGCTGTTAATGGCGCAACGCCAGGAACATTTGTAGGAGATATACAGTGGACAACTCACAATATTTCTACCACAGGTAAACAAAACCTGCTGGATGTGTTACGCGATCTCGGTCAATCGAATTATTCAAACTATGCTGAAATACACAATAATGTTCTTTACGGTTCCATGGTATTATATTCTCCACGAGAACAGCAAACAACAATATTTGTAGGCACCGATGGGCACCATAAGATTTGGCTAAATGGGGAATATGTCCACAATGATTTAGGTTTTCAAAGAAGCTACTTCCTTGATTACGATATGTTTTTTTCTGTCACGTTGAAACAGGGAATAAATATGTTGTTAGTTGCAATTGACGGCGGATACTGGTTTAACTGCTTCCTCGGATTCGCAGAAGGCACAGAATATACAGTGGTACCGCCTGATGTTCGCTTAACATTTTCTACATCCGAAACAAACCTTCTCACTGGCGATACATTCACGCTAAATCTCAACGCAGAAAACATCACTGATTTAGCAGGGTGGCAAACAGATATAGTGTTTGACCCGAATGTACTGGAAGCAGTTGAAGTCACCGAAGGCGATTTTTTGAAGTCAGAAGGTAGTGCCACCTTTTTCCAAGGCGGCACGATTGATAACACGGGGGGTAAAATTAAAGGTATGTTTGCGGCGCGACAATCTGAAGGGGGTGTGAGTGGCACAGGCACGCTGCTCTCCGTAACATTCATGGCAAAAGCTGGCGCCGAAACACAAATTACGCTGGAAAACTTCGAATTCGGTGCAAGTGACGGTACGATCATACCTACTGTTCCGCCAAATATTACGATCACTGTCGGAGAATATCCGGCATGGGATGTAAATCAGGATGGACGGGGAAGCATTCTGGATCTGATACTTGTAGCGCAAGACTTAGGTTCAGGCGCGCCTGCAAACTTGCGAACAGATGTAAATAGAGATGGCGTTATCAATGTGCAAGACCTCATTATTGTGTCACAGCACATCGGTGAATCAACAGACTCTGCTGCGTCTCCTGTACTTGCAATGGACAACAAGGAATTTACACTTATAATGGTCCAGGCATGGATAGATCAAGCGCAGGCTGCAAATGACGGTTCACTTGCTTTCCGACAAGGGATAGAGAACCTTCAGAAACTTTTGGCATCGATGCTTCCTGAAAAGACAACACTGTTGGCAAACTATCCGAATCCGTTCAATCCAGAGACGTGGATACCGTATCACCTCGCGAAACCAGCGAATGTTACTTTGACGATCTATGCTGCAAATGGAGCGATTGTTCGGACATTGGCGTTAGGGCATCAGGCCGCGGGTATTTACCAGAGTCGGAGTCGTGCGGCGCATTGGGATGGCAAAAACAGTGTGGGTGAGTCTGTGGCAAGTGGTGTCTATTTCTATACGCTAACAGCAGGCGATTTCACCGCAACGCGAAAAATGTTAATTTTGAAGTAAATTTTGACAGGAAATTGCATTATATAACATAAGTTGTTATTTATGTAGCACAAACTGTTAGTTTGTGCATCTGTGGAACACGGAGAATGCCATTGAGCGAATGCGCGTATGGCATTCGCCATGATTCATACCGTTGATTTACTAAAAGTTTGCGCTACAAAGACTTTTACCGAGTTTACGTTAAATAGAAAATACCAATGTTATAGTAAAATCCAAAAATATGTGGACATTTCAATGAACAACAATCCCCACACCATCACGCTGGTGAGGTTAGGAAACCTCACCAGCAGAGGGGCCCGCTGACGAGGTTTCCTAACCTCGTCAATGTAAAAGTAATTATGAATTTCACTATAAAATACGTCACGATATTCATTCTCTTTAGCACTTTCGGAAACCTCGCTTTAGCCAACCGTGCCAATGAATTCTACCAAAGCGGCATAAAATATGCGGAAGAAGGACGGTATAGTCCGGCACTCAAGGCATTTGATGCAGCAATCCGTTCAGCGAAAGCAGGGACAGATAAAAACTGGCTTGCGGAGGTTCATTTTCAGAAAGCGTCCGCTTACTATGCATTAGAGAAATTTGAAAAGGCAGTATCGGAATATAAAGAAGCTATCACACACAATCCAAATTCTACTGTTTTCTACAACGCACTCGGTATAACGCACTCAGAACTCAAACAATATAACGCGGCGCTTGATACCTTTAAGAAGGCGTTAACGTTATCACCCAAGAAAGCAGAACCACACTATAATATAGGATTAGTTTATCTGAAACAGGGGATTTTTCCACCTGCTGTTGATGCTTTCAAACAAGCTGTCGCTATTGATGCAAAATGGGCAAATGCCCATTACGGACTTGCTGAAGCGTCCCTGAAACAAGGACTTCTTTCCCAAGCAGAAAAATCTTATGTGAAGGCAATTCGTCTTAATCCCGATGGAATCGGTGCGAATTTAGGTTTAGGACAGGTCCATGCTAAGCAGAAACGTTATGAAAATGCTATAACTCAATTTCAAAAAGTGATTGAAATTCAGAGTGATAACACAGAGGCACATTACCAACTCGCCCAGGCATATATCAAACTTGGACAGAAAGAAAAAGCAGCGTCAACAATGGCGTTCTTCAAAATCCTCCGCCACACCGACCCACTTCTTCAAAAAGCTCAGAAGTGGGTCAAAATTCATCCAGATGATCCAAAAGGCTATAATAATCTTGGTATCTTGTACCTAACGCGTAAACGGCATAACAAAGCAATTGAAAACTACAAACGCGCCATTTCGCTATCTCCGACTTTAACCGCTGCGCATTACAATTTAGGGCTTGCCTACCACAAACAAGAAAAATTAAAACTCGCAATTGAGGCATATCAAAAAGCACTCTCTCTTGATGCTAAACTCGCTATTGCCCATAACAATATCGCTGTCTGCTATACTGAATTGCAAGCAGATCTTGATAAAGCACTAACCCACGCCCAAACTGCCACAGACCTTGCACCAACTGAGGCTAATTATTGGGATACGCTTGCCACGGTTTACACCCAGCTTGGACTAAACAGTGAAGCAAAACAAGCCCGCCAAAAGCAGGTCTCCCTTTTATCTAAATCAAAAAAATGAGAAGTGTTTGCTATCTTCTACTATGTTTTATTTTCTTGAGTACTCCCGCCTATACGGAGGTTCAATTCGTTGATGCCACTGCCGCTGCAGGAATTGACTTTAAACACTATGATGGCAGAAGCGGTGAAAAATATCTCATTGAAACGCTCGGTTCTGGTGCACTCTTTTTTGACTTTAACGTTGATGGTCACCTTGACCTATATATTGTTAATGCTGCACACATCCCATCGCCTACCCAACCAGTAGAATCTGCTGATAAAAACAACTATCTTCCAACAAATAAACTGTATCAGAACAATGGTGATGGCACTTTTACTGACATTACTGAAAAAGCTGGTGTTGGCGGGACTGGATACGGTGTCGGTTGTGCTGCCGCAGATATTAATAACGATGGCTTTCCTGAAATATACGTTACAAACTTCGGAAGCAACCGCCTCTACCAGAACAATGGTGATGGCACTTTTACTGACATTACTGAAAAAGCTGGCGTTGGTGACAAACGTTGGGGAACAGGTTGTGCATTTTTGGATTACAATTTAGATGGGAATGTTGACCTATATGTTGTCAACTATATGATATTTTCTACTGAGGGAAACCAAGGATGGCTCTCACGCGGTGCCCGTATCTATTGTAGTCCAGTAGACCAAATGGATAACAGGCGTTTCAAGAGTGAACCGGACATTCTCTATCGTAATAACGGAGATGGCACTTTCACAGATGTTACCGATGCAGCTGGCATTTCACACCGTGCCCTCGGACTCGCTGTTGCTGTTGGGGATTATGATAACGATGGCGACCCTGACCTACACATCGCTAACGACATGGAACCTGACCTGCTTTACCAAAACAGTGGTGATGGCACATTTATTGATATAACAGATCTCACTGGGACAGGGTACGACGAAAATGGCATGCCCGGCAGCGGCATGGGGAGTGCTTTCGGTGACTACGATAACGACGGGGACCTTGATTTAGTTGTGAGCAATGCACCATCCCAACCTGTACTTCTTTTTCATAATGAAGAGACGCTATTTTTTACGGATACATCCTTTGCTTCAGGAATTGGGGCGGTGACTGTTCCTTATTTCAAGTGGGCAGTCGAATTCTTCGATTACAACAACGATGGACTCCAAGACATCTTCGTTTCCAACGGACATCTTCAAGATAACATTGCACTTTTTTCGGATGCTACATATCCACAAACAGACCTGCTTTTGCAGAACATTCACCGAGATGGGAGACATACTTTCTCCGATGTTTCTGCAGAAGTCCGGTTAACACAATTGACTAAAATGGTCGGTCGAGGTGCAGCTTTTGGAGATTACGATAACGATGGAGATATTGATATTTTTCTCAATCACTCCAATCAACCTGCCAAACTGCTTCGCAACGATGGCGGAAACAGTAATAATTGGATTACAATTCACACAATCGGTACGCAGAGCAACGCATCTGGAATCGGCACAAAAATTACTTTGAAAGCAGGCACACTCTCACTCTTCAAAGAGGTTCATAGCGGGTCCAGTTATCTCTCACAAAACGATCTTCGCGTTCACTTTGGGCTTGAAAAAAACACAAAAATTGACTCTCTTGAATTCCGCTGGCCAAGTGGGCATACAGATAACTTTTCTGATCTGAAAGCAAATCAGGTACTCCATATTAAAGAGGGACAAGGAGTTGTAAACGGACAAAAAGATTGACAATGGAATTTAGATAGGGTATCATAACACCAATATGATATTTGTATAAAACGGAAAGTTACAACAGATTTGAAATATTTTAGGGAGAGAACTTATCAATGGCAATTACGGATGCGATGCCAGAACTCAAACGTAAACTACAATTTTTCCCTGTTGAAAACGGAAATCCATCAACGTTGACACATGAGCAAATTCAACATTTTAATGAAAACGGATTTATCAGTCCTTTAGACGTTTTCTCTGAAGCGGAAATCTCACAACACCGTGAGTACTTCAACCAACTTATGGAAAAAGTTTTGGCAGAAGGTGGAAACGGTTATTCCATTAATGGCTGGCATACACGTTGTGCAGGCATTCACGACCTCATTACCGAAGATAGAATACTGGATTACGTTCAGGACCTACTTGGTGAAAACCTTATCTGCTGGGGAACGCACTATTTCTGCAAGCTGCCTGGCGATGAAAAACAGGTCAGCTGGCATCAGGATGCCTCTTACTGGCCACTCTCACCGAGTAAAACCGTTACTGTATGGCTCGCGATTGATGATGCCTCCGTTGAAAACGGCGCGATGGCTGTTATTCCAAAATCACATTTACATGGACAGATCGCGTTTGAAAGAAGCACAGCAGAAGAAAAGAATGTGCTTGGGCAGACGGTTCATGCACCAGAACAGTTTGGTGATGCACCCGTACCGTTTGAAATGAAAGCAGGGCAGCTTTCGTTGCATTCCGATTTACTATTGCACGGTTCAGAACCGAACACCTCTGATCGGCGGCGATGCGGTTTAACAATGCGATTTGTCCCACCAGAAGTCCACGCATCAAACAATTGGAACCAACGGGCTATTATTGCCAGAGGTACCGATCCGAACGGGCATTGGGTTCACAACCCGCGTCCCGCTGAGGATAGCCTCCCGTAACAACAATGTCAACTATGTATTTCCGTAAATATGAATAAAAATAATAGCTCCGAAAGCGTGTTCCGCTACTTCTCAGAGTTCGTTGATCTTCCAAGACGTATCCTTTTTGCTGCATTCGCAATCTCTGCTGCCGCGAGTTTCCTTTTATGCGGATATGAATTTATCCGCGCCGTCTCAGATTCCTTATTCATTGAAGTGTACACGGCAGACAACCTTCCGTGGGTAATGGCGGCTGTTCCACCCAGTGTGCTTTTAATTCTTTGCCCCTATGGACTTCTCCTCTCGTGGCTTGGTGCCACGCGCACCTTAGCGATAACCTCTATCCTATCAGGGGCTTTGATCTTATCATGCTATTTTGCACTTTTAAGCGGGATAGGTTTTGCTGCTGCTATTATTTATGTTTTTCGTGAAGCGTACATTGTAATCATCCTTGAACAATTCTGGTCTTTTGTCAACAGTACTCTCACATCTAAACAAGCAAAAACGATAAATGGCCCTTTTTGTGCAATTGCCTCAGTCGGATCCGTTGTGGGAGGGAAGCTTGTAGCAAGATGGGCAGAAACACTGGGATCAGAAACGTTACTTGTGTTTGCTGCCAGTTCCCTCATACCAGCGGCAATTTTTGGTGTTGTCGCCTACGTCCTTGCCGGAGAACCAAAACCAACTGTGGCTGAGGAAGGTGGACGGCGTGGTCACTTAGGATTGAAGACGTTTTTTAGTTCTAAATATCTGGTCTTCATAGGTTTGCTGATTATAAGTACTCAAGTCATCTCAACTGTTCTTGATCTCCGATTCAAAGGTCTGGTAGAAATGGATTTCCCTGTCAAAGACACCAGAACTGCGTATATCGGCAACTTTTATGGAAACCTTGGCGCGGTCTCAGCCGTTTTGCAACTGATTGTTGTGCCTTTAGCACTCCGATTTGTCTCTATCCGGCTTACTCACATCGGTATTCCAATAGTGCATCTGGTCAACGGACTTATTTTGACGCTTACACCATCCCTGCGTACTGCAGCAAGAGCCTTTCTAACATTTAAAGCGCTTGATTATTCACTTTTTCGTGCTGGCAAAGAATTATTTTATATACCGCTTTCCTATGATGAACGTTACCGAGCGAAACAGATTATTGATTCTTTCCTATACCGTTCTGCCAAAGGTGGTAGTGCGGGCATCATTGCATTAATTGGTCTGGGTATAAAAACTATTCCCGGTATGGCCTATTCCATTGCTGCTATGGTAGCATCATGTATATGGGGCGGACTTGTTACGAATTTGACATCACAATATCAAAAAATAGAAAATATAAATAAAAATGTTGACAATGAAACTCACATTGTGTAAAATATAGTATAGAAACTTACAGTGAAGGAGGACAAAGTTTATGACGCATCATAAATTGAGAAGTTTCCAAAGACAACATCTGCACTTTGGTATACTTTTTTTAGTAGGTGTGTTTTTGGTTGGTTGTGCAGTTGCACCCCAGCCTTCGGTTGAGGTCCACATAGAGCCAATTGAGGGACGCGCTGACACAAAAATTCATCCTGAAACAGGTGCCGTCACCGTTTTACAAAAAGGGGTTGCTGTTACCATTGAACCCCTTGATGAAGTGGAGATTTTTGAACTAACGGATGACCCGCGTATCAATCCATATCTTATTGTAGGCAACCATGGGAATGTTGAGTCTATCTATACAGTTTTTGAAATGACTGTCCACAACCTTGATACGCCACGAGTTTTAGTTGAAGAATCAGCGGTGCTACTGGATAAGAATGGGGCTCAGTACGCTAACCTTCCTTACGATTACTTTGAAGACCTTTACGACAACGTAACTCGGTCTGAGCAAAACGCTGAACCCGCAAGAACATATCCACACTATCATTCGCCTTATCGCAGTTATTATCCACACTACCGAACTTATGTGGATATTGCAGCATTAGAGGAAGGACAGGCGATAGTTGCGGAAAGCCTGTTTGAGAGTGGAAAGTTGTTTAAGGGGGCTAAGCGGCGTGGACTTTTAATCTTTGAAAGACTTAATCCTGATAATACCGAAATGCGGATTATTGTCCCTGAAATCAGTGTTGTACATTCAGAGGACAAACAGGAAAAATTGAAATTTAAATTTGACTTTCGGCAAGTCGTTGCAGAAAAATCTGCTACAGAATAAAAGGAGTATTGAAAATGAGAAATTGGTTTGTAGGGTTGTTATTAGTGTCGCTTGTATGCGTTTGGGGATGCCAACCTCCAGACAAGAAAACAGACGAAGCACAGGATGAAACACAGGGAGCACAACAAGAGTTGAAAGTTGCTGTTGCAGCACCCTATACAGGGGGTGCCGCTGCATTTGGAGATATGATCAAACGAGGTGCTCAACTAAAAGAAAAAGAAGTTAACGAAGCTGGCGGAATCAACGGCATGAAATTGACGCTGCTTTTTAGAGATGATGCTGGCAAAGGGTCAGAAGCAAGCCTCGTGGCAGAGCGCATTGCTAACGACAACGAAATCCTTGCAGTTGTTGGACATTTTAACAGTGCTTGTTCGTTAGCTGGTCAAACTATTTATGATCGTGTTGGTATTGTAGAACTCTCCCCCGGTTCAACTGCTGTAGAGGTATGTGAAGGGAGCAAATGGACCTTTCGTAATTTATATCGAGACGATTTTCAGGGAAAATTCATTGCGCAATATATAGATAACGTGTTGACTGATCTTGAGTCAGTTGCTGTCTTTTTTGATAACGATGATTATGGGCGTGGTTTAAGAAACGCGTTTGTCGCTGAAGTCGAAAATACAGAACTTACCCTTGTTGCTTCAGAAGCTTACGAAAGGGATACTACCAATTTTAAGGCGCAATTGACCAGCATTAAATCCAAAAAGCCGGACGCTATTTTTATTTCTGGACTCTATACCGAAGCTGGCTTGATTGTAAAACAAGCACGGGAAGCGGGGATCATCGCACAGTTTTTTGGAGCAGATGGTATTGATAATGCCGATTTTTTGACAACTGCTGGTTCAAGAGCTGCAGAAGGAACCTATATTACGACTCCTTTTTTATTTGGTGCGGATGACAAAAAAGCTCAGGAAATGGCTTCCAATTTTGAAAAACTTCACGGTGTGCCGCCAGATACCTGGGCTGCTTTAACTTACGATGCTGTTGGAATGATTGCCGAAGCTCTTCAAAAAACTTATAATCCGGAAGCATCGGTTGCAGATAATCGAACGGCTATCCGAGAACATTTAGCCGCCATAGATACGTCTGAAAAAGGCTACAAAGGGATCACAGGTTTAACCTATTTTGATCATAATGGGGACACGATTGATAAACCGGCTTATGTGAAGACAGTTAAAGATGGGAAATTTGTTGCAGCCGAGAAACAACTGGGTAATTTGAAGTAATTGATTTTGCCTTTAAAAGTTTAAGGGCAAAATGTTCTGTGAGACATCTTTCCATAATGGGGACTAAAAATAAGAAATGATGGCGCAAATTTTGGAACAATTAATCAATGGATTGGTACTCGGAGGCATCTATGCGCTTATTGCCGTTGGTTACACAATGGTTTACGGTATTATCCAATTGATCAATTTCGCCCATGGTGAGATTTACATGTTTGGTGCCTACATTGCCCTTATGTTTATAGTGATGGGTGTACCGTTTTGGATAGCAGTGCCGCTTAGCATGCTTCTCTGTGCCATTTTAGGAATGTTGATTGACTTTGTGGCATACAGGCCCCTTCGAAATGCACCGCGTTTATCAGCACTGATAACAGCTATCGGTATATCGCTTGCATTACAAAACCTCGCGCGAATGATTTGGTCGGCGAGACCTCGTCAATTTCCTTCTGAATCTCTACCATCTTTTTTTCTTAGTGAAGTGACTCAAACAGGCGAAGTTATAAATGCTATACTGCTTCCTGGAGGCGGTATTTTACCTTTTCGTGACGTGTTTATTCTCTTGTTAGCAGTTGTTTTAATGGTTGTCTTAAACATGTTAATTTACTTAACCAAAATTGGAAAAGCGATGCGTGCATGCGCACAAAATGCGGTCGCAGCGAATTTGATGGGAATTAAAACGAACCATGTTATTGCAGTAACGTTTGCTATCGGTTCTGCTTTAGGCGCGGTTGCAGGTATCATGGTTGGATTGAGTGAAGTAGTTACACCAACAATGGGATATTATAAAGGAGTCGCTGCATTTGCAGCTGCCGTTCTTGGTGGGATTGGTAGTATCTCTGGAGCAATTTTCGGTGGGATCGTGATTGGGATAGCCGAAGTATTTGGCGCTGACATTCACTCTGGTTATCGGATAGCGTTTGCATATATAATCATGATTCTTGTGATTTTGATTCGTCCATCTGGTTTATTTGGAAAATCGACAAGTACACGCGCATAGCGAAACTGGGGATATAAGTCTTAGATGCGAGATAAATTAACACCCAAAAACATTATTTTCTGTCTATGTATCTGTTTTTTACCACTGTTGATGTATGGTATTGATGGTATAGAGAGATTCTTATCAATTGACTTTGGTTGGCCGGGTGGAGATTACGTAATACGGATCGTTGTTCGTGCCTGTCTCTACATGCTTCTCGCTGTCGGATTAAATATCGTTTGTGGTTTTACAGGACTGCTTGATCTCGGATATGTAGCCTTCTATCTGATTGGAGGTTATACAGCTGGGTTATTGATGCAGCGTCTTGGTGTTCCTTATTGGTTTGCATTGCCGCTGGCTGTGCTACATGGCACCGTGTGGGGCTTATTGCGTGGAATACCAACGTTACGACTTACAGGCGATTACTTTGCAATTGTCACATTCGGATTTGCTGAGTTGTTCTTTCGTGTAGTGAGAAACGAACAATGGTTAATTGGTGCTCCAAACGGACAACTCCGTGGAATTCCATCACCAAGTCTTTTTGGGATAACGTTCAACCAAAACTGGCACAACTATTACCACATTCTTATTCTGCTAATATTCGTTGTCTTTATTACCTATAGATTGCAGAATTCTCGTGTTGGCAGAGCGTGGGTTGCAATTCGCGAAGACGAGAATGCCGCAGAAAGTATGGGGATTAATGTTGGTCGTTATAAATCGCTTGCTTTTGCAGTGAGTGCTGCAATTGGAGCATTGGGAGGATGCTTCATCGCACAATTTCAAGTCAACATTAGTGCACCTTTTTTCGAATTCTGGGAATCAATCCTGATCCTCTGCATGGTGGTCCTCGGAGGAATGGGAAGCATCAGAGGTGCGATGATAGGTGCAGCTATTCTTGGCTCATTGGGTGAAATTTTACGTGAAGTTCTTACAGTTCTTACCCGATTTACTGAATATCCCGAATTAGTAGGCGCACGATATCTCATTTTTGGTATTGTCCTAATTTTGCTAATGCGATTCCGTCCGGGTGGTCTTATTTTCAAGAAAACATAAATTACATTTCAGTATTTCAACAAAGTTGATTCAAAACTCTCACCAAACCTCCCTTTTGTTTCTCCATCTTTGAATAAGCAACTCACCTATCAAAAAAATCAGCACCAACCCAACAAACCATTGAAACCTTTCTTGATACTCACCATCAGCATGCACCCTGAATTTCTGTTTTTCGAGTCGTGCTAAGTCCTTCGTTAACTGAGCGATACCCGCATTTGCATGGTAATAATTTCCATTTCCTGCTTTTGCAATTTCACGTAGACGTTCCGCATTCAATGCAGTTAGCACCAGCTTTCCATCAATATCTCGCTTATATCCTGCGCTTTCAATTGGCAGCGGTATCGGAACAGGTTTATCTGAAGAGCCGACACCAACACAATAGATATGTACCCCCTCCCTTTTAGCTGCTTTTGCTGCTTCCATAGCATCTGTCCCAAAATCCTCACCATCCGTAAAAAGAATCAACACTTTTTGCCCACTGGAATCGGAATTTGTCAACTCATTTTTATCTGAAATGAATCGAGCAATTGCGACCTCAATTGCATTGCCGATACGGGTGCTGCTATGGACAAGTGTTTCGGGAGTCATTGCTGCTAAAAATTCTCTGAGCGTAGAGGCATCGCTTGCCAAGGGATATACCACAATACTTGCTTCGGCAAAATAAAGCAAGCCAAAACGATCACCTTCAAGCTGTTCCAACAAAGAGAAGATCACATCTTTGGCATGCGTTAGCCGTCGGACAGAGTTGTTATCTGTAGCAAGCATACTCGTAGAAATATCCAGTGCAAGCATAATATCTAACCTTTCAGTCACTGTTTCAGGTTTACCCCCCCACTGCGGCTGCGCTATTGCGATCGCTACAAAGAGATAACTTAACATAAACAACGCTGCTTGAATCTTGTGTCGTTTTAGATATGTCGGATTCACATTGCTTTGGAATAGCAGCATTGCGTTTCGCTTCATGCGCAATCCAAAAAGAAGCAATAGAATTAAAATAGGCAACCCGACCCATAAAAAAAAGAGGAACTCTGGATTGCCAAAACGAAACCAATTCATGTTGTTGTAACGTCAAATTCTGGACGAAAATAATCTTTACAAATTAAAATTTAACCACTGGATACGATCCTTATATTTCTGAACTTCTACTTTTGCCCTTGCCTGATTCCAATCGTTGCTTTCAACGAGAAATTGTGCTATTTGTGGTGCTATGTCAAACCCTTGTCCCTGCGTCCATCCGATGCGGGTACGTCTCCAAAGTAAGTCTTCTAAAGTCATTGCCATTTCTCCCCAATAAGCATACAGAATTTCTGCTTTCACAAAAGGAAGAGACATCGTAATAGACTCCGCAAGGGTAGCATCCTGATTAACAAACTCCTGAATGCTTTGATACCCTCGAATCCCGTACCTTTGGATTAGACGCTCCTTATCAACTAAATGTGTGCTTTCTTTATTAGCGTCATATCTGTTAAGTCCATCTGATATGGCACTCGGCAAGGGACAGACAGCAGTTTTGCATCTACGGGGCACACTTAGTGATTTTGCCAAATAGTCTGCCGTTTCCTCAGCAATTAGACGGTGTGTTGTCAATTTTCCACCATAAACATATAAAATACCACTCGGACTTTCAGTGATGATATGTTCTCTCGAAACGAAATTACGGTCATCACTTACTTGCTTAGCATGGTTGGTAGCGATAAGAGGACGTACGCCCGCGTAAGTACCGATAATAGAACTCCGATCTAACGACATATTTGGGAATATCCGCTGCGCTTCTGAAAGCAGATACATTACCTCTTTTGTAGAGGGACGAGCCGACTCCGGCCCACCTTCTGGAGTCGTTTCGGTTGTGCCGACAATAGAGGTATTATGCTCACCAGGTAAAATAAAAATTGCGCGTTGTTTTTCATTGTTCGACTTTTCTGCATGTGTATATGTCACGATACCGGACTGAACTGCGGTATCTTCAGCATGACAACGTGGCAAGATAAGATGAATTCCTTTGGCATTTTTAGTTACCAATCGCGGAACACCATCGTAACTGGGGTCTTTACACCATAACTGATCGGTCCACGGACCTGTTGCAGAGACGATTTTGCGCGCAGCGATCTCAAAACATTCACCAGAAATAACATCCTTAGCCATTATGCGATGTGTTGGATTTGACGCGTCGGGTTGGGCAATAAACTCAAGAAACTGGACGTAGTTTGCCATTACGCCACCATGCCGATGCGCGTCCTTGAGAGTTGCAATTGTCAATCTTGCATCATCAACCTTGCTATCCCAAAGAACAACACAACCTTTTAGGCCATTTACAGCAACAGGACCGACCATGGCTTGTATTTTATGGACATCAAGAAGTAATTTGGCTTTTTCTGTTGTATCTGATTTTGAGAGATGATTATAGTATTGTGCAGCGAGTCTAATCCCTGTAAGTGGATATGGATCCCCTTTGTAACCAAGAATCGCTATCGGTATCGGTTTAACAAGGTTGGGGGCAATATGAATCAAAGTTTCCCGTTCTTTGCGTGCCTGTTTCACAAGAGCGATATCGCGTTTTGCCAGATAGCGAAATCCACCGTGAATAAGCTGGGAACTTGCACCACTCGTTCCACAGGCAAAATCGCCTTGCTCAATTAGACCTGCTCTAATGCCACCGTTTAAAGCAATGTCTCGAATTAGACCTGCACCGACAATGCCACCGCCGATAACCAACACATCTAACGGTTCCGTCTTTAAGGTTTTTATATTCTGGGTACGAGTATTGCTCGAAAATTCGACTGACATTTTCTAAAATTTATACCGTATTCTCTTTGAGGGTATTGACTAACAATTCTGCATGATCGGATATTTTGCGAATTGCTGTAAGTATCCGTTCTGCTGCTTTTGGAACTGGTTTCGTTAAGAGTGGCAAAAATACTAATTGTGAACACACTTTCTCGGTAATAGGTAGGTCTCCTGGAGCATATCCTTCATAATCTCCTCCCATTTCAGATGTACAGAGAGCCCCTCGGCCATTTGTAAAAATATCAAGCCCCATCATAAAAAGTGGAAGGGTGTGCAGCAAGGGGTACGGATTGCTATTTGTTGGCAAACTCCCTGAAAAAACAGGCACGCCATCACCGACCATGAGTGGATAAGGATTATTATTTGCCAAGACACCTTCTTTGCGTAAAGCGTGAGCAAACATTGGTGCGGGCAGGCCGTGCATCTCCTCCTCGCGGTAACAGATAGGAAATCCAAAGAACGCTGCTGGTTCCGCACCTGTATATTGTTCAATAGCATGCACTCCTGGGATATTTTGTAATTCTTCTCTTATTTCTTCTATATACTTGCGACGGTTTACGTTGAGTTCGTCAAGTTTCTGCAACTGCACCGAAGCAATGCCAATTGCTACCGGATGCGCGCGATATTTTACACCTAACCCCATAGGTGGAAGATGTGCGTAATTAAGAGCAGCAGGATCCAACACAGGATCTCCAATACTATTTATGCCGCGATTCACTTGACCTAACAAACAGGCGCGTTCAAAAACTGTTATATCATCTGTAGCAAGCATCCCACCTTCGCCAGCACTTACCGCTTTGCTTCCTTGTAAACTCCATGCACCGACTTGTCCGATACTGCCACACGGCTTACCTTTGTAAGACGCTCCGTGCGCGTGTGAACAGTCTTCTATCACAGGCACGCCTGTTTCTTCACTGAGCGCCATCAGTGCCTCCATATCACACACGTTACCCCATAGATGTACTGCGACAATCGCTTTTGTCCGCTCTGTAATGCGCTGTCGAACATCGTTAAAATCAATAAGTAACGTTTTTGGATCGACTTCGCAAAAGACAGGTCTTGCGTTTAGCATTAAAGCAGGTGTTATAGAACCCATCCATGTATACGTCGGACAGATAACTTCATCACCCGGTCCAACCCCGAGCCCGAACATAGCACTATGTAACGCAGCAGTACCATTGCTTAGACTTATAGCAAATTGGGTCTGGTGGCGTTCACGCCATATCTTCTCAAATTCCTGAACAACGGAAGACCCTCCGGACAGTTCGTTCCGCAACGTCATTTCATAGGCAATCTGTGCTTCTACTTCAGTGATTTGATGCCATTGATCTAATTTTGGGAATGGTGCGTCCTCCGATATTTCAAAAACTGGTTTTCCACCTAAAACAGCGGGAAGGTTTTTTGTGCCGATCTCAGTGTTAGAAAATTGCATATTTTTCATCGTATTTTGCCAGTGTTATGATTTTGTAAAGGTTCTAAATTATTGTATTGATCACAAACCTTCGGATCAATGATTTAAAATATTGGCTGGATTTACCTTGAATTGAAATTAGTAGAAAATCCAAAACAATTGTTTTTATATCTTGCCTGTGTTATACTAACAACACTTGTAAGCTTGGTACAAAAGAAAACGTTGTAAATCTAACCAAGTTTACATTTATACATAATATCACGTTTGCGATAAACTGTCAATTTTTTGTGACTTGGCCTTTACATCTCTGAGAAGATTTTGAATATCCGCCAATCTTTTACTCCGTTGTTCAACAGTCTGGTTGTTCAGATTCTACAATTAATCCGTAACCTTTTGCCGCCGTTGCTTGCGATCTGCGGATTTTTTCTTTTATGTGGGATTGTGTTAATCCTAAGGGGACAGAACCCATGGGAGTTTTATACAACAATCTTTATCAGTGGGTTTTCCAGTTTTGATGAAGTCGGTAGTGTGCTGTTTAATTCAACACCACTTATTTTTACAGGACTTGCTGTCGCTATAGGATATAAAGGCGGATTGTTTAATATTGGTTGCGAAGGACAACTCTATGTCGCTGCCTTTGCTGCTGCGTGGGTAGGTATGCATCTAAACCTCCCTTCTGTTATATTAGTGCCTTTTTGTATAAGTGCTGCAATGATTGCGGGGAGTATTTGGGGAGCGGTGCCTGGGTTCTTAAAAGCGAAATTCGGCGCACATGAAGTTATCAACACAATTATGATGAACTTCATTGCGCTTGCCGTAACGAATTTCCTCGTCATATCTGTTTACCGTGAACCGGATCAGATGGCCCCACAAACGTCTCAGGTCCATGAAGCAGCACGACTGCCGCGTCTATCAAATATGTTGCCTTTCCTCTCCCAGAGTAATCTTTTAGATGCAAGTTTTTTGATAGCGTGTTTTTGTGTTTTAATCTGCTATATCTTTTTAAAGCATACTCGGTGGGGGTACGAACTCCGTTTAGTCGGCAACGCGCCAGAAGTCGCTGAATATGGCGGCATCAATCCGCGTACAGTGACGGTGTGGGTGATGGCACTGAGCGGCGCAATTGCGGGGTTAGCAGGTGTCGCAGACGTTATGGGATATCGACACAGATTCTCAGATGGTTTCTCATCTGGATGGGGTTTCACCGGAATTGCTGTTGCGCTTTTAGGTAGAAATCATCCATTCGGTGTTTTTGCATCAGCACTGTTATTTGGTTTATTCACTAAAGTTGCTTTGGACATTGAACTTATCTTAGAGGTGCCGCGCGGCTTATTTCTCGCCGGCCAGGGATTACTAATTATTGCGTTGGTATGTATGGAAGGGATTTCAAAGAGAAATAATTAATGATTTTAGATTTGATTCCAAGCACATTGCGAATGACGACACCTTTAGGATTCGCAGCACTCGGTGGAATTTGCTCCGAACGATCAGGCATAATTAATATTGCCCTTGAAGGTATGATGCTCATTGGGGCGTACGGCTATGTAGTTGGTGCACATGTATCCGGTTCAGCTTGGGGTGGGTTATGTATTGGCATCGGTTTAGGAATTGTATTAGCCTTGTTGCACGCAGTAGCCACAATTACTTTTCACGCTGAGCAAATTGTCACGGGGGTTGCCATTAACATTCTCGCATTGGGCATCATAGAATATCTTGTACCGACCAAAGAACGCGTGCCAGGATTACCTGAGTTGAAGCTGCCAATTATCGGTTCCTACAGTATACTCGTTTATCTATTGCCTATACTGATGGTGGCAAGTCATATCTTGCTTTTCAAAACACCGTGGGGATTGCGATTGCGTGCTGCTGGAGAATCAACCGAAGCACTCAAAACGCTCAGTTTAAGTCGCGCTAAATGGCAATATTTCGGTGTAATATTGAGCGGTATCTTGGCATCAATAGGCGGTTGTTTTCTGGTATCCGATGTCCATGTCTTTACAGAAGGCATAATAGGAGGACGGGGATATGTAGCGTTAGCAGCAGTTATCTTCGGAAATTGGTGTCCGCTTTACGGTGTTGCTGCATGCCTACTCTTCGGATTTGCAACCTCTTTTGAAATCACGAATCCGTGGGCGATACCTGAGCAGCTGATAAAGATATTTCCATATATTTTAACTATGATCGTGCTTGCTGGGCTTGTTGGTAGATCGCGTCCGCCAGCAGCTCTGGGAAAAATGGAACCCTAACAATCTGGAAAAGAATCTTTTAAGAACATCCGCCATTGACTTTGCCATGTTTTCTACTTCCAACTCGTGTGTCCATTGGTCAATAAGTGCAATCAAATCTTCGTGTTCATCAATCCAAATTTAATGGCAATGAATACTTTTTGCAACCTCTTGTGCAAGGTTCTCGGAGGTTTCGTGGCGTCCAATTGATTGCACTACATAGATACGGTTGGTCCGATGGCAGTGCCAAATAAAAAACGTAAGTCTTACCCGTTTTCGAAGTTTATCAAGTACCAACAAAGGTGAAAACGGCATACTGTCGTAAAGCCGTGTCTGCTGTCCGACAAAATTTATGTGTTCGTCTCCGTGCTCTTCGTGCAGTATTACTTCAAACCCATAACCCCGAATCGCTTTTGCGTAGCGCGCCCGAAACCAAGTCTCTAACGGATTCAGTTCTGACGTAAATTCGTTTAATAGCACCTCCGCAGGCCCGTAACGTTCAACGCTAAGTTTACGACTTTTCCCTCTGGCAAATGTAAACAACAGGTACCCGCTGAGCAGTTTCTGCTTTTCCAACTTGTAGTTTTTCGGAACAGCAAGCCTAAGACCATAAGCACTCCAAACGGTGTGCTTTAGGTCTTCTTGGTCCGAAATAGATTGGAAGATGCGGAGCACCGTAGGTCGCCAATTTTCTTTTAGCCTCCCCATGACTTGGACAATGGTAATCCGTTTAGTTTCAGGACTATGCAAAATCAACCCGTTTGCGCGGATGCCTCCTTTCCAACTGAACCCAAGTACTGTGTGCCCCTTTAAGAAATCTTCATCTTTGATAAGGTCAACGTTCCGACGAAACGATACATTGCCACCACGTTTGTAGTTTTTACGGACTAACTTGAAGTATTCGTCGAGTGTTTTGTGTAGGTCAGGTTTTTTCTTTCGTGTTTTTGCCCATTTGAGTTCTAAGCGAGGCATCTCTGCGTCATCTAAACGGAGGTAGCCATTCTTCTCATCACCACTGATACCGCTAATTTCCCAAGTTGTCGGAATCTCTAACTGAATGCCCGCCCAACCAAATTTTTCAAATTTTCCCGCTGAAGAGGATTCTGCTTTAGGGGCAGAATCGGGTGATTTCTCCTTCAAATTGGCACCTCAGGACTTAGCAAATAACCAAAGTTTAATCGCGTATCGCGATTTGCTGCCACAAACGAATTGTTTTGTCGTCGCTTGCACTGGCAAGAGTTTTTCCATCGGGACTCCACGCAACTGAATTAACATTACCTATATTGATAAGTATACATACTATTTTGAACAGTGTGAAGAAAAAACTGAGCAAATTGCAGGTAATTTAAAAAGAATTGGATAAATTCCCTTAAAGTTGACATCGCTTTCGGGGAATATAGGTGGGCATGATCCACCCGCCGACAACAAAAAACATTACAATTAACGATTCTGTAAGAGTTCTTTCAAGGCTGCTTTCTTCTTTTTTTTACGGCGTAACTGACGTTGGCGAATCTGTGTTCGCCGTCTCACTTGACCGCTTTTACTCCGTGCCATCAGTGTTACCTCCTTCTTCATAAGTTTTCGCGAGATACATTACAGTAGATTGGCAATGATCCTCAAATTCATCCATCGCCATATCCAATTCTGCTTCAGAATATGCATGAAGTTGCACTCGACTTTCGGTTACGGTGATATAAAGTTCCTGTTTTTCATCAAAATAATCAAGTTGTGTCGCCGTCTCTTTTGCAAGAGAAGGGCCCTGCCATTTTTTCAAAACTTCTTTGATTGCTAAACCTTCAAAATTTTTGTAGAGTGCTTTTGCAGGCAGTGAATCCGGAGAAGGTATAGATTCTGACACAAGCGGATCATCTTCAGTTTCAATAATCAATGTGTCTAAGGGATCAACCTGTTGCGACTCAACATTTGCAGCGGAATGCTCTCTACCGATAGCATCTGAAAACATGTTTGACAGCGTTTCCTCATGTTGAGATTCAGAATCTTCATCTTTGTTTGCTAACACTTCCGAAACAATAGTTTTTACAATAGGATGTTCCTCGTGCAAAGGTGGCGGATTCTCTACCAACAGACGTAGCGTTTGCATACCAATCGCTTGAATCAACGGGTGTTCTACAAAAACATCTGGGGGCACTTCACTAAATAGAAATTGAGCGAAGAATGCTACCTCAGCAAGATCACGCTCCCCTGTACGTCTGAGACGATTTTCACATGCTGATAATGCAGAAAGCAAAGTACGCATAAATTTGGGGGTAATTAAACGCCCTATAACCTCTGTTTGGAATCTTTCAAAAATTTCATGTCTATCTTGTGGATTGCCTTCCATATCATTATTGAAAAATGATATATCCGATTTTACATCTAAGGTATCAGAGGCAGCATACTCTGGAAATGCAGATTCTAACTCCGGTTTGATGTCTATAAGAAATTTCCCCATCTCAATGTACATCAAGTCTAAATCGAAGTGTAAACTTTCAAGTTCCGGCTCCTCAATCAAGTCAGGCGTTTTCACGAGGCACGTGTACAAACGTTCCTCATCCATCCTACCGTACGGAAGTCTGCGCTGCTTCTCGATTGCTAATTGTTTATGCCTGGTTTTCCGGTCGCGTTTGCGTTTTTCCCGCTTGCGGGCAACATTCGCTGACCGGCTTTTTTTCTTCGCCATGGTAATATTACTATATTTGATTGAACAATTATATTTTACATCTTATATAAAATGTGCTCTGATCCGAATTTTGTATTTATTAAAGTATACACGAATACTATTTTACTGTCAATATCTATTTTGCGAAGGTCGTTGAAATGGTGAAAACTCAACTAAATAGATCGCTCACTATCTACAACTTTATGCTTTCCCCACTTCCCTACTCCCTACTTGCAATCATTGCCGAATCTCCAACTTTGTGTTATAATAAAACTAAGATTAGAGAAAAAATATCACCATTAGGAGAAAGGGATGACAAACAGAAGAGAAATCGGGCATAACGGATTACCTATTTGTACACTCGGTGCGACCGGACACGGAAAAACAACATTAACAGCAGCAATTGCGAAGGTCGTCGCAAAAATCGGGTCAATTCGTTCAAACGTTGGTAATCAATTTGAACAGCAAGTACCACTTCACCATCCTATCCGAGAAGGTGTTAGCATTACCTATCGTGCAATTGACTACGAAACCAGTGGAAAATTCTATTCACAGATTGACTGTGAAACACACCTGGACATCGTTAAATTGCTGGTTAGTCGTACATTTGCTATCCACGGGGCAATTTGGGTGGTGGATGCTGTTGATGGTGTTACGCAAGAGGCTGAGGCACATCTCCGCATAGCAAACCATATAAATATACCTACCATCATTTCCTTTCTCAATATACGAGACACCGCAAAAGATGATGAACTGATAGATATTTGCCGACAAGAAATGCATGATTCACTTACCAAATGCGGATGGGAAGAACAGAGCAGTTCTATAATCGTTGGCGATGCCGATAGAGCATTAAGCTACAAAGGCGATCGAATCGGTGCTGATCATTGGAAACCGATTGTTGACCTAATATTTGCGATGAATCGGTGTATGCCAGCACCTATCAATCCTGAAAGTTTGCCGCCCATTATGCCGATCTATGAAATTGTTGAGGAACTAAAGGAACGTGTCACTGTGCGTGGTGAAATTGTGCAAGGACACCTCGCTGTCGGTCAAGCGGTAGATATCGTTGGAAAAGGCGACCGAATAAAGACAAAGTGCCTTAGCATTAAAGAGAATGAAGTCACTGTAGAGTCTGAACCCGATTGGTTGTCTGTTGGGCAGGTGCTGTGTCCACCTAAGACTATAAAGGCACATTCTGAATTTACAGCTCTCGTCTATCTACTTACACAAGAGGAAAGCGGCACGCATATCCCGCTTATTGAAAACGATAAACCTGAAGTCCATTTGTGGGGTATTGATGTGCCAGCGCGTCTACAACTTCCATCAGAATTATCAATTGTTACACCCGGCGCGAATGCCCATGTTTCTTTTACACTTGAATTACCGCTTGCAATGGAAGTCGGCACAACGTTTGAGGTGAAGAAAATGGAATCACGGATCGGACTCGGTGTTGTGACTGCGGTTGTATAATTCGCTCTTAAATCTACCGCGCAATGGCAATTGCATCACATAGGGCAAGGTCACCAGTATACAAAGCGCGCCCTATAATCGCACCACTTGCACCGATCCCTTTTAATCTTTCAATATCAGAAAGCGATGTAACACCGCCAGAAGCAATGACATCTGCGGACACTGCTTTAACAATATCCGCAGTAGCCGTAACATTAGGCCCTTTAAGCATACCATCGCTTTTGATGTCAGTGTAAATAAGCGTCTGGACTTCAGCCATCTCCACAGCAAATTTAACTGCAGATTTTTGAGAAATCTCTAACCACCCATGTGTAGCGACCATGCCGTCTTTCGCGTCAATACCTACAGCGATCCGTTCCCTGTGTTTTGCACAAGCCTGCTGGACCAAACTCGGTTGTTTAAGTGCAGCTGTGCCTAAAATAGCGCGGTGCACGCCTAACGCCAAAACAGCCTCCAACTGCTCCATATTTCTAATGCCGCCGCCAAGTTGAACGGGGATGTCAAGTACATCAACAATCTCTCGGACAATATGTAGATTTGCCGATTCACCTTGAAACGCGCCATCTAAATCAACCAGATGCAAGTATTCTGCTCCTTCTGCTTGCCACCGCTTTGCCATCTCTACAGGTGAATCTGAGAATACAGTCTCCTGTTCCGCAATCCCCTGCACCAGATTAACACACTTGCCACCACGTAGGTCTATTGCCGGTAAAATTTGCACTGTTGTTCCTTTCCACTATTCCTCTCGGAAAATTCCAAGTAACTTCAATTGCGCTATTGAGATAATAGCAATAATAATAAAAAGCACCCATCCGATTGTTGCTGCGTAACCGAGACGCATAAACTGAAACCCGTTTTTGTAGAGATACATTACAATAGTTGAACCCGCATCAGCAGGTTCACCGCCATTTGTTAAAATATAGGGCAAATCAAAGAGTTGGAATGAACCAATCATAGATACGACAACCACAAAGGCGATAACGGGTCGTAAAGAGGGTAATGTGATATGCACAAACGATTGCCACCAATTCGCACCGTCGACTGCTGCGGCTTCATACAATTCCTGTCGAATTCCTTGTAACCCCGCTAAAAAGAAGATCATGTTGAAACCCGCCCACTGCCACACACCTGTTAGAATGACAGCTGGCATTACATACTCGCCTTTACTGAGCCAGCCTATCTCTTTTCCAAAAAGTATAAATTCGTTGTTGATTAACCCTGCCCGTTGGTCAAAAATAAGATTAAAGATAATGGCTACAAACACACCAGCAACCAGAACAGGGGCAAAAAAGGCGAGACGTAGGAAATTTTTCCCTTTCACGAACTTTGCGTTCAGCAAAATAGCAAGTCCTAATGCTATCGGTAATTGGAGGATTAACGTGCCAAGCGCAAAATAGGTCGTATTCCATAGTGATTTCCAGAAGATCGGATCGCGAAGCAGGTCTGTGAAGTTACTAATGCCGACAAAGATTCGGCTCTGAAATCCGCGCATCTCATAAAAACTCATGATGAGCGATGAGATTAACGGATATCCCATAAAGACGATAAAGAGAATATAAAACGGCGCTATAAAAAGATAAGGCGCAATTTTCTGTTGTTGATGCCAAAAGTTATATCTATTCCGTTCCGAATTCATCTATAATCCCTTCTCCCCAACGTTCCTGATCTTTTGCAATAATTGATCTGACCTTTTCAGCAAGCTCTGTCAAAGCTTCTCTTGGTGTCTGCTTTTCTGTAACAGCATTGAAAATCGCATCATTCAGCAAATCCGCCGCTTCAGACCAATACGGATTCTGATAGCGCGGTGGTAAATCAGGCGCAAGTTCAATAAACAATTCGCCAAGCGGTTGTCCGCCTAAGTAAGCGTCCGGTTCTTTATAAATTGGGGCATCCCATGCATCTTTGAGCGGCGGAATAATCCGTGTCGTTTCGTAACGGTTAATCAATCCTGCTTTATCAAAATAGGCGAATTTCAGTAGTTCCCATGCCAAGTCTGGATTTTTGCACTGCTTTGTAATACCGATCATTGTACCGCCGCGTGTTGTGGTGCGTCTACTACCTACTTCCCACGCTGGCATACCGATAGCCTTCCACTTGCCAGCCATCTGCGGCACCTGACTTTTGAGGATACCGACATACCAATCTGGTGCAAGCACAGAAAGTATTTTACCGTCCTGCATCGCAGCAAAGTTGCTCGGATCGCCATGCCATGTCCCATAAACCGGCGTAGCGATCTTATGTTCATTAAACAGTGATGTAAAAAACGCTAAGGTTTCAATCGCAATTTCGTTATCAATAACAACGTTTCCGTCGACATCAAAAAATCCACCACCTCTTTGCAGTAGTAGGTTAAAATAGTCGCTTTCTGTTTTGTTATCTAACACAATCGCATATTGGTCAATCTTGCCGTCACCATCAAGATCACGGGTGGCTTTCTTTCCTGCATTAATGAAGTCATCCCACGTTTCAATCTCGGTCATCTCAACACCCGCGGCTTTAAAAAGATCATCTAGATATAACAGGACTACGGGATGTAAGTCATGCGGAATTCCAAAAATTTTCCCACGATAAGACCAGGGTGTAAGACGACTAACAACCAATTTTTCCATCCACCCTTCACTTTCTAAACGGGGACGCAGGTCAACAAAACCTATTTCGTCAATTGCCCCTTTTAAGAATCTACCAATAGGTGTTATTTCAACTTCAACAACGTCCGGTGCACCGAAGCCAGAAAGCAGGGCAGCGAGGAGTTTATCGTACATCGTGCCGCCATAATTAATCAGTTTCACATTCACATCCGGATGCTGTGCTTCAAAAATTGGTATGCGTGCTTGGTATTCTTCATAATGCGTATTGGCAAAAATCCAAAATTCCAGATTCTCACCTTTTTCTTCGGCAGGCGCAAAAATGAAGAAGCAAGAAATCAGAAAAAGCACCAACATGACCATCGGTCCCTTGCCGAGTGGAAAGCTCTCTAAATCATAAGGAATACGCATAAACGCCTCTAAAATAAATCTGGCTGATTTGGAATTGTCAAATTTGACTTGACATTTTCAAATTTAACTATTAAAATTTATCAAATCATGTGCATTTTATCAACTAAGAAATGAATGGAGGAAATTTCTATATGCCTACGTACGAATATAAGTGTCTTGAGTGTGATATTCAGTTTGAAAAATTTCAAGGTATTACAGCACCACCGCTTGAAGAATGCCCTGAGTGTAACGGTAAAGTTAAACGGCTTATCGGAGCAGGTGCAGGATTGATTTTCAAAGGCTCTGGCTTCTATACTACAGACTACCGGAGTGAAGGATACAAAAAATCCGCTGAAAAAGATAAAAACGCATCGTCAGACAAAAGCGATAAAAGCAAAAATAACGACAAAAAAGAGAAGAAAACTGACACAAGCAGCGAATCAAAGACCAAGTCCAGTGACTCTGACTAAAAAGACACAATGCAGACTGGTTCAGGTTTGATTTTTAGGAGACGTTTTGCACAATCACAGCCACCAACATCACTATGAGGAAGGAGATGCACATAGTCATCAGACACACCTGCAGAAAAAATTTAAGATTGCAGTAGTTGTTACGTTTCTTGTCTTCCTTGGAGAACTTATCGGAGGAATTTGGTCAGGAAGCCTTGCGTTACTAAGCGATGCTGCGCATGTGATGTCGGATGTGCTGTCACTTCTAATCAGTTGGCTGGCAATTTATCTATCAACTCGCCCTGCCACAGCATCCCGCACTTTTGGGTATCATCGTGCTGAGGTTTTCGCAGCGTTCCTCAACGGTGTATCACTTATCGCAATCTCCGGTTGGATTTTTTACGAAGCATACCACAGATATATTTCACCTACAGAAATTAAGGTGACTGCTATGTTTATTGTGGCATGTCTCGGCTTTGTTGCGAACCTGTTTATTTTATGGCAACTGCATGGTGAAAGTCATGGCAACCTCAATGTGCGGAGCGCGGTGCTGCATGTAATAGGGGATACGCTCTCCTCTGTTGCTGTTGTCATAGGTGGTGTGATTATCCTTTGGAAAGGATGGTACCCGATTGATGCGATCCTCAGTTTCCTTATCGGCGGGATTATTCTTTTTGGTGCTGTTAACGTAACGAGGGAAGCGGTGCATATCCTGCTTGAAAACTCACCCCGTAATGCTGACGCGCATACCGTGGCAAAACATCTCTGCGATTTAGATGCCGTCAAGGATGTGCATGACATGCACATTTGGTCATTATGTTCCAATTATAGTGCCTTGAGCGCACACGTAGTCATTCACGAAAACACACCCTTGCCGCATGATGAGATTCTGAAACAGATTAATGCCGAATTGCAACAACGTTTCGGCATCAACCATACAACCCTTCAACTTGAACAGGTTGCATGTACACAAGCAGGCAATCTGCTATGCAACGCACAACATTCCTAACTTTACCCGTGTTCTTCTTTTAAACGGTGTGCTTTCCGAATCAGAGAGGTATCTTTTGAAAACCTCTGTGTCGCCCTGACGAGTCCATCTACATGCGATACCATATCCCGCTCAACCTGCACAATACGGTTCATCAGGTAAGGTTGGTTGCTCTCTCGAATTGCTTTTCTTATGATAGAAAGCAGATACATATAAATAGTATCTGCCTCACTTCCTTCAATAGCGATTGCTATTTCAAACGCCTCGTCTAATGTAATTCTTCCACTTTCTACCTTCGATTCGTGAGCATCCAGAGCATCTGTAATCTCTTGAATGGAAATATCGGGTAGGGGGGCTATCGGTGAGGCAGATTTTTCGGTGTCTTCAGTAGAAGATATAGGCGTGTCAATTCCGAATGCCTCTACACACAAAGCGCGTCCGAAATCCACAAGAATATAGTGTTGCCACTCCTCGGTGCTCATCTTTTCCCAAAATCGCGCTATCCGTTCATCAACATCCCCCAAAAGTAGCGCAAAAGATGCATATAATTTGGCTTGCCGCAGTTCAAGGTCTCGGCAAATATCAAAAAGTTTTTCTAATGTCAATTTTTCTCCTTGTATTGGTGTGATGCGATAATCTGAAGTCCGTTCCTTTAATTCCACTCAATATCATCAAGAGTTGTTGCTGTTGCGACCTGTTCTAAAAGAGCGTCAAGACGGGTGGGGCTTCGCATCCTTGAGATTTTATGGATAACCGGACCGGGAACAGTGCCGATGCGTAGATCAAGCAGTTTTAAGAGAAACTCCCGTTTGGCTTGTATCTGTCCGCGTTTTTCACCGCGTTTTTCACCGCGTTTTTCACCGCGTTTTTCACCGCGTTTCTCACTTCGTTGTATAAGAGCTTCTGCACCTGTCATGATGATGTTTTCTACCTCCTTATCATGAGTTTGAGATTGTATAAGTTGCCTCAATTGTGCTTGTTCCGCTTCGGGGCGTTTAAAAAACACAAGAAAATATAAATATAGTAGCGCGTGGTTGTATAGGTCAGGATTTTCAGATGCTAACGCCTCCAAATGTGTAAGTGCCGCTGACAATGCCGCTTGCATTGATGTTTCATCTGCGTTTTCTTGTCGCAATACTGTCATTAACCATCCGAAAGGGTGATCAACTTCAGTAAACTTATCTATGTCTTCACCCTTCACGCTAAGAAAGAGTGTCTCAAAAGTTGGGACAAAGGATGCCATCAACGCGGGTATATCCATCGCTGCGGAAAGAGAAATCGGGACCTCCCACCGTTGCGTCCCCGTATAAAAGACAATCGGGAGGATGGGACGCAAACGCCACTCCCTTATCGGAACTTTAGCATTTTTTTGCTCCATCAGTTGCCCGTGCCATATTTGGCACATATAAGACAACACCCGGTATCCCATCAAATGGTCAACGGTAGACTGATGCTCTATGAGGATATAGATAGTGAGTTCGCCATCTTCGGTTGTGTCCCGAAATGGCACAGTAAACACCATATCAGCCACTAAATCTCGCAACGTATCATCAACAATACTTCTGTTTTCTATCCTTGCCTGCATGAAGTCAAGCTGTTCTGCCAGTTCACTGGCAAGGATCAGGACTAACCCGTGTAAATGCTCCGTTTTTTTGAATAACCACCTTGCACTTTTGTCTGCAAAATGTCCTACTTTCGTATTAAATAAAGCGCGTATCTCTTCTAAATCTGCTATTTTGCTATCTGTTTGCACTATACCTCCAAGACCATTTCTTCATTGTATAGATTAACATTAATCGGATAAGGTGTCAATAATGGGAATTCCTTAAAACTATTAGGACTTACGCAGTTTCTCTTAAAGTCCCCTTGATAAGGGGATTTAGGGGGCGGGCCCCATAGCGATAGCGTATGGGGAGATAAATCACTGAAATAACGGCTTTTTAACCCCCCTAACCCCTCTTATCAAGGGGGAATGCGTAAATCCTGACTACGTTTGTAATGGTAATGAAACCGCCGCACCAGAAGACATACTCCGTGTCACTGCTTCCGTAAACTCCATATACTTAACCCCGGTGTCAAAATCGGTCCGTGTGATAACCTCCTGACCACGGATAGCATTCACAAATTCCTCTTCCACTCGCCATTCACCTTCTTCCTCAGCGGGAATATCAATCTCTTTCAGTTCATCATCTGCTTTTTGCCCACCGTCCAGTTTATTTCCTGAAAATCGTAAAGTTCCTTGACTACCGAAAATAAAGACTTCAGGCACACCTGCCAACCCTGTCACAGCAGAGATTTGCATGTGGAGTTGTGCCCCGCAAGCAAGCTCACCAACAACATCAACATGTTCAGGAATTCGGACCGCCCGCATCACACCGTCGGCATCAGGACGCATTTTGACAAACGTTTTCCCCATCGCCATAATTTTTGTCGCTTCTCCGACCCAGCGCATCAATGCCTCATACCAAATGCCCATGCTCATAATGTTCATGCCACTGAGGTCAAAATCCTGTCGCCACTGCAGCGGTGCCTCGCTATCCAGAAACGCGCCGCCTGCACGCACTTCAACGGCAAGCACGTCTCCGATATATCCTTCGGCAATCAGACGTTTGATTGTGTTATCCACTCGGAGCGTCATCGGTGAAGGAACAATCTGCGCGGTCAATCGTGATTTCCGACGTGCCATCATACGCATTGCGTGTGTCTCACGGGCATTCATCGCCATGCGCGCTTCACACATCACATGCTTATTTGCTATCAGTGCTGACACAGTTGCACGGCAGTGCATATAGGGCCATGTCCCGATGACGATCGCATTCGTCTCTTTATCGTCAATTGCGTCCTGCCAATTGTCGTAGACTTTAGGGATTCCAAACTCGTGTGCTACCCGTTGTGATGATTCTCGACTCCGATTACAAACGCCAATAATCTCAACGTCTTCAATTGCTTGTAGTCCTGGGATATGTCGTGATGTTGTGTTTCTGCCTGCACCGATGATGCCGACTCGGACTGTTTCTGATGCCACGCCTTTGCTCCTCCACCTTTTGTGTTGTAATTTTGATTTTATCAGAAAATCAAAATCATGTCAAGCGTAATGATTTAGGAAGCGTGTCACGTTATCGTGATATGTTTTATTTTTTTACTGAACTTATAGCGAGTAAGAGCTAAGAACTCAATGTAAATAGACATCTAAAGTGGAAAGAATAGGACATAAAGTATCCCTTTTCTTTCCCTATTGGACAACATCCTTATGTTTTACTCAATATAAGTTCCATAAAAAAGCAAGAAATGCAAGTACGGCCGGGCCCTTCTGCCTGAATCGCGGATTTATCAGATTACGCGGATTTTTGGGGTTCTGTGTAATGACATTTTGTAACCTGCGTTGTGCCTGATCCTAATTTTGAATCAGAAAAAATGTCCCTGCATTCAGATTGGGTTTGTTGAACGTTGTTTAAAATCCGCGTAATCTGTGTAATCCGCTAAATCCGCGATTCAGACACACATGCAAAAAACTTTATACACCCCTTTATTGCCTAAGACACTAATGCATATCTATAGAAAATATATAGCTGAGAATTGTCACTAAAACATAAGTTCCGACCAATACGACCCCAAACGGCCGTTTCAATTGACTGCCCGACACGAATATCCCAATGCGAAAGACAATTAAAATAAATACCATGGCTGGAAACAGGAATTGGAAAAATTTTCCAGATGCTTGTAAACCGGCTGGCGTTGCAGCAGCCGAAACGCCAGCAACAAAGAGAACATTCAGAATATCTGCACCTATGATGTTTCCGACTGCCAACTCACCATGTCCACGTCGAACTGCTGTTATCGCTGTTACAAGTTCTGGTAGCGATGTGCCAAAAGCGACAAGTGTTGCTGCAATGATTTCCTCTGGCACGTTAAACCTAATTGCAAGGGTCTTCACAGTTGGAATGAGGATTTGTGCGGAAATAACAACGATTGCAATTGACCCAATGAGTTTAAGAAGTGTAATAAATGTACTAGATCCCTGCGGTTCTGTTTCTGCATCGTGTTCGGAGGTAGATGTTATTGATCCTGCCCATCGGATGGACTGCCACACATATAATCCTAACAAAACAACAAAAACTATGCCTATGTATTGATAGAGCGTCCCGCCTTGACTAAAGACTTTTGCAGGAGATGACCATGGGAAACATGCCAGTACCATGAGTATTCCAGCACTAACCTGAACATTGGACAACCGTGATGCTAACTGACGATTAAAAGATAATGGTGCAATTAACGATGCTAAACCGAGAATAAGTCCTGTATCACAAATAATTGAACCGACTGCGTTTCCGAGTGCCAGTCCCGGTTCTCCTTTGATAGCAGACAGCACGGAAACCGCTGCTTCTGGTGTTGTTGTGCCGATGCTCACAATTGTTGCACCGATAACCGCTTTCCCTAAACCCCACCGAGTTGAAAGTACCACTGCTTCATCTACCAGCCAATCTGCGCCTTTGCTGAGTGTGTAAAGCATCACCGCTATGATAAGAAAAAGGACTACACTGGGTAATCCTCCAATAAGATGTTCAATCCACTGTTCCATTAACTATAAATGTTCCTTCCCATCTGATATTTTATGTATAGATTATCACAGAGACTTGGCAAAGTCAAATCTTTTGATGCATCGATGCGATGCATCAAAAGATTTGACAAAAAAGTGATGTTTTGGTAGTATTTATCTATAATGAATTTGCACATTTGCCCAACACCTTCATATATAAGGACTGCACAATGAAAAAGACTGAGTTAAATCTTGAAACCGTGACACCGATGTTTCTTCATGGACATGACAACAAGATAGTGGAACTTCGTCCACCACCTTTCAAAGCACTGTTCCGCTATTGGTGGCGGACTGTGCAGGATTATGATACGGATACACTGCGGGAACAAGAAGCAGAGTTGTTTGGAAGTACAGATCGTAAGGCACCATTTTCAATCCGCATTTCAGGAACAACGAAATTGAATATTATCAGAGAAAAACCGTTACCGCATAAACCTGATAATGATAGACTCGGTTTTAAGATGGATGCCTATGAAGGTGGACAATCATTTGGCCTACATCTTATAACAAAAAGTGAATCTGATACTTGTCAATATAAACAAATTGCAAAGCTAGGTTTTTTGCTCGGTGGTGTGGGCAATCGCTCACGGCGCGGATTCGGTTCAATTCGGGATACCTCGTGGAATTTTCTAGACGTTGACAGTCTGCGACAGGAAGTTTTATGTGCACTCAACGCTTTCAGGACGAATGTTAGATTTAAGAAATACAAATTCCATATAATAAAAAATGGTAATACTAGGACTTTTAGAATGATTAAATCACAAAGACCTAACAATTCGCAACCAAAATATCCTGTCATTCAGCGTATCTTTTTCGGTGAATTAACGAATGATGTTAACGAACTCTTAAAAAAGATCGGTAAGGCTACCTCTGTTGCGAAACGAAACAATGGAGATTATACCCTCGGAGATGGTGATCCACGCATGGCATCACCTGTTATCGTCGGGATACAGAAGATTAACAATCAATATTTACCAGTTGTCACACAACTTTTGTCGCCTTATCCGAACAACCAAAACCCCGATAATTTTGAAGAAAAACAATTTAATTTTATTGAAGACATCATCAAATAGGAGATTCTCCATGACTGAAAATCAATCGCCACGTTTTATGCTTATGTTTACGATCGGCCCCGTGCAATCCTTCATTGAAGCAGCGCGGAAGACAGAGGATTTATGGATGGGCAGTTACATTCTGTCTTATCTCGTGGCGACAGCAATGGAAAAAGTTCAAAGTGACGGGGTTGAAATAATCTATCCTGCTATTGGAACCGAATCTCCGTTTAAATTTTGGAAGAAAAATTTTGCTACGCCATCTTTCCCGAACCTCTTTTTGGCAATTGGTGATGGTGTTAAGGTTTCTCAAGATAGTTTAGTTGAACGCGCAGGAAAAGCAGAAGATGCTGCAAAATCTGAATTTGAATCAATGGCAAAACGCGTGCTTGATGAGGCATTTAAAGCATCTCTCCCGTGGCATGGAACTTATGTCCAAGAAATATATAATAGACAGATTCCCGATTTCTTTGATATCTATTGGGTGATTACGGAAGAAAAAACCGAGGAAGAATATGGCAAATGGTATGCCCGTACCGCGGGCAATCTCGCAGCAATTAAAAACTGCCGGACGTTTAAACAGATGAGCGAGTTTGGAAGAAAATGTTCGCTTGATGGGATTCGTGAAATACTTCATAAGAAAGAAAATGAATCTATTGATGATGCAATGGAATGGTGGGATGATTTTGCTGAACGAAAGCGACAGTTTTGTCGCCCAAAAGAGGCACTCTGCGCAGTCTCATTGACAAAACGGATGGGGATGCATTATCTTAAAGAACACTCAAAATTCAGTGAAGAATTTGGAGACGACCCTCCCCAATTTCCGTCTACATCGGAAGTTGCAACAGCAGCTTTTAAAGAACAATTACGATGCAAATGTATAGTTTTGGGCATTTACACCGATTTTGTCAAAGAAGTGAAAAAGCTGAAGGATAGGAACGGCAACCCTGCGGATATTCCAAAGATTTCACCGTTACCAAAAAGCTCGGATTTTCTCCAACGAGAAAATAATATTGATGGTGAATGGCTTTACGAAGAGACGTACAACGACTCTTATCTCGAACGTTACTACAACATTGATGCCAAAAAGGAAAAAACGCAGATTCAAATTCAGACTTGTAAGAAATTGCGCAGCAAACTTGTAGAGCAGCTTGAAGGGGAACCTGGGAAATACTATGCCGCCATTGCACTTGATGGAGATAATATGGGTGAAAAGAATAGGGAGGCAAAAGACAAAGAAGAGCATGCTAAACGTAGCAATCAGCTGATGAAATATGCTAATAAAGTACGTCGGACTGTTGAGGAGAAACATCTCGGCAAGTTGACATACGCAGGAGGTGACGACCTCTTAGCACTCGCAAATCTTAATGACCTGTTACCAATTTTAAAAAAGTTGCGGAAAAGATTCCCAAAATTTACGAGGGCTTCTGCTGGCGTTTGCATTGCGCACCACAAGATGCCACTCACCGATGTGATTCGACATGCACGACGGATGGAAAAGGAAGCGAAAAAAGTAGATAGAAAGGATGCACTTGGGATTGCATTATATAAACACTCTGGAAATGTCAGTCAGGTAGTCACAAAGTGGGAACATAAAAATTCTGACGGTTGTAAGCTAAATGTGATTGATATTGGTAAGAATTTGGTTAATCTATTGGAAAACGATGAAATTTCCAAGCGGTTTTTATATACTTTTCGTGATGCATTTGCAAAATTAATCGGAGATGACAAAAATCTCATGATTGAATTACCATCCGAACTTGTTGACAAAGAATTTAAACGTATTATTGGGCGAGCGTATAAAACGAAAGGACAAGAACTTGATAAAAGAAGTCAACGAACAGTCAACCAAACTTTAGACATTTGGACTAACTTCAACACTTTCACTGAATATATCAATTTTTTGGAAATTATTACTTTTATCTCAAGGGAGTCAAAGTGAGACTATTTCTACAAGCTAATGATACCTTCTTTTTTCGTGATGGTCGACCATTTACAAAAGGTGATCAATCGGAAGGATATTCTATTTTTCCTCCCTTACCTTCAACGATACTCGGAGCTTTAAGGACTGCATACATTGCCGAACATGGGGATTTGTCTGCTTTTTATGCAGGAAAAATGGCGATGACTATTGGGACACCTAACTCACTGGGTTCTATAAATCTCAACGGCGTTTTTCTTGCAGACAGGGAATCCACAATCTATTATCCAATTCCACTTGATCTTGTAGTAAAAAAGAACGAAACTGCTAACAAATTATACATTCTTGAGGTAGGAACAGAATCATCTAACCACAGTTCTAATGCTTCACTCCCATGCCTTTTGAAATGGTTCAGTGCTGAGGATGTTGAGTCAGAAACAAATGGAAGATTAGAAGGTATAGTTATGACGGAGTATCTCCTGAGTAGACACAAAGAGTTTGATTTCAGACCAATTGAAGACTTTGTTCGCTCTGAACCCAAAATCGGTATTGAACGCGATTATCGGACATCGGCTGCTAAGGACAACATGCTGTATAGGATTAATTTGTCTCGCTTTCAATCCCAATTCATCAAAACAAAAGAACGCAAGGCATTGTCAGATTTAGGGTTTGTCGTGGATTACGAGTGTGACATAGAACTACCTGAAAATGGGATGCTAAAACTCGGAGGAGAAGGAAAAAGTTTCACCTATAAACAGAGTTTCTACAACCCAGATCCGCTTGCTGCAGAAGAAGATATGGCAGCACTCAAGGAGACTATCAGTTCATCAGGAGTTTTCAAACTCTATTTTGCTACGCCTGCAATCTTCAATCACGGATGGTTGCCAGAATGGATTGACAAGACCACATACAACGCTCAATATGATTCATTGTCATTTGAGTTAATTACAGCAGCCGTTGGTAAACCGATTGCTATTGGTGGTTGGGATATGAAAAAGAATATGCCAAAACCGACGTATCAGGCAATTCCTGCTGGCAGTGTCTACTATTTTAAAATATCCGATGGTAGTTGCATAGACTCTATCGTTAACACCTTTCACTATAAGAACATCAGCGACCGTCAAGCAAAAGAAGGATTTGGACTCTGCTTTGTTGCCGTTTCTAATGGAAATAGAACATGAAACATGTAATTACACCTGTTGGGACATCACTTTTCACAAACGGTTCGAAAACTAATAGGAACATCCAGAATAGTTACGAGCGTATTGAAGATAAGCAGCATTCTGAATGGGATAACAATAGTACATATATAGAACGGCTCAGAAGTATAAGTAATGAGTTTATTAGTGAAAACACAATATCCGCCACAGCTGAACTTCAAAGTACTGCTATAATTAAAGATAAAATTGAGGATAGAATAATAGTGTATCTTCTTGCTTCAGATACGATTTCCTCTCGATTAGCGGCAGAAATCTTAAGGGATCGAATTAATGATCCTAATTCTGTTTTAGGTGAAAATGTAACAGCTCACTTTGAACCAGAGAATGATGTGATTGGTAATTTACAGGTCAATAATACTGTAAACTTTTCAAGAGAAGGTATGCCTAACCTATTTCAAAGGATCAATGACATCAAAGACTGGAAAGCTGGCGGGGGTCAGAATCTCGCCATCAACATTACCGGTGGATACGGCGCAACCTTGCCTTATCTAACGATCTTCGCGCAACTTGAGGATGTACCACTTTACTACAATTTTGAGGATCAAGATGAACTTATTACCATACCGCAGGTACCATTGGCAATTGACTCAAACTTGATGGATAGACACGCTGGTGTACTTGCACAAATAGCCGATCGCATAGATGATTCTTTGCGTTGGCGCGCCTTTAAAAGTCAGAATAAATCAGCTGTGAGAGAGTTGGATGCTTTTATTTGGGAAGACAACGATCTCGGTGCAGAGTTGTCACCAATGGGTAATATTTTCTGGAATGACTATCTTAAAAGTCACTTCATTGTTAAGTTGCCTTCTTTCATGAACCGAGCAGCAAATGACGAGGTTATTAGAGAACTTTATGAAAGATTAAATAGAGCTTTATGTCCGAGTTATCTTACCCCCGACTCTTGCTATCAAAGGCTTAGGGAGTTAGGACACAATGATGACTTAAACCACACCGGGCAAGTTAGGGGTCAGGATATATTCATTTTTAAATCAACTGACCAAGATCAGGTGCGATTGATGTATTCCTTCGTGGTTAATGGACGAACAATCACCCAGATCACAATATTTGACAGACGTGGACATATAGAAACGGAACAATATATCATTTGGAAAAATGAATTTGAAAACCTCCCTGAAATGAATTTTGAGACATACACCTTTGATATTTAGTAAGGACAACCAAAATGTTTAAACAAGCAAAACCTCTTTTTTTAATCATAGAAACGCCGTTACATGCTGGCAGTGGTAGCGATCTTGGTATTGTAGATCTACCGATACAACGAGAGAAACACACAGATTACCCGAAGATTGAAGCGTCCGGATTGAAAGGCAGTATCCGTGAAGTATTTGATGGAAAAACAGTAAGTGGACAAGTAAAGAATGATGAAGTTTTACTCGCGTTTGGACCCGAAACGGGGGATCTCCATGCGGGTGCACTTGGATTTACAGATGCACGCCTCTTACTTTTTCCTGTGAAATCTGTAAAAGGTGTGTTTGCGTGGGTAACGTGCCCCGCAGTGTTAGAACGTTTCAAACACGACCTTTCTATCTGTCAACCAACTATTAATTTTGTTATGAATATTCCTGATCCCAATACTATACCGAACAACAGTGAAATCATTGTGAAGGGCGAAGGAGATACTAAGAAAATTGTCCTTGAAGAATACACATTTCCTGTCACCTCTGACTCAAAATGTGAAGAAGTTGCTAACTGGATTGCCGATAAAATTCTGCCGTCGGATGTGAGTTACGATTATTGGCGTGTGAAGATGAAAAAAGATATCGTCGTGTTGAACGATGACGATTTCCGTGATTTCGTTATGCTCTCAACCGAGGTTATCGCACGAACCAAAATCGACAGTAACACTGGCACTGTGGCAACAGGTGCACTGTGGTATGAAGAATATCTTCCGACCGATTCAATTCTTTATTCGCTTGCATTAACAACACCACTATTTGTTAATGAGGAAAAGAAAAAAGGAACCCGTTTTGAAATTGACGCTCAGCCTCCCGAAAAGAATATTAGGGAAGCCAAAGAGGTTATGAAGTTCTTCATAGAAGGTTTACCAGATATCATCCAAATTGGCGGCAATGCAACGATTGGCAAAGGGATAGTCCGCACACACATCTATCAAAATCAAGGAGGAAACGATGGCACAGGAAGTGACGACACCCAAGGGAATTGAACAGGGGCGTGCTACTCATGCTTATAAGGCAGTTAATGAGGTAGAAGAACAGTATAAAAAGAAGTATAAGACTGCTGTCAAGAAGGCACCCGTTCTTGTTAAAACGAATGGGCTTGGGCAAACTTTGGCTTTCATAAAAAGCAAGGGTGGAAAATATGACGATAAAAAAAAGGAAATAATAAAAAACGGCTACGACATATTTTATGAGCAAATTGGTGAATGGCTGCGTAGTGATGCTGCTAATCAATCGATTCCGGATGATGGAGAACTCGTTAAAGAGGTGATAAAACTTGATTCACACGACTATCGACAGGTTACCATTGAAACGCTTGCGCTCCTTAATTGGATGCGCCGTTTTGTTGATGGACTCATGAAAGATGTGGAGGAGGATAATGAATAATTATTGTCCATCGGATACAAGAGATATTGTTGAATTCAAATTCCTGTTCAGCTACTCGTTTAATGAAAACAATCAGAAAGACTTAAACCGTGAAGGTGAACCCCCAAGATATTTACGAAATAAATTTCGGCAGGAGGTTGAAATTGATCTTTCAAATAATGCCCAAGTTTGGGTTGGATCAAGGAATAATAGGTGGTTGGTAACTGATGGACAACAGAACTTCCCCATTAGAAAAGAAAATAATCAACTTAATGTCTACAAACGCCCCACTATTGAAAACTGCGCTTTAGAATATAGCTGTTTTCTGGAAATTGATCCACCAAGTAACATTAAAGATATTGATTTTCCAAGATATATTCAGCCCCCCGATCCGAGTCTTATCACCCAACTAAGAGATCGGCAAACACAACAACTCCAGCAATTCGTTTCGCGCGGCATTCAACTTTACTGCGTTGATGCAACGGTTGACTGGCGATTGGTTGTTGGACTCGGCAGTGAGCATGTTCAAGAGACAAGTATGACGCTCCACCACATCTACGGCATCCCGTATATTCCTGGCAGTGCCGTGAAAGGTGTCCTGCGGCATTGGTGGTTGCAGGTTCTGAAAGAGGATAAGAACTTCCTACAGCAGAATCCGGGTTTCATTAAAAGTAAGGACGAAATTGACGAATCCATCGCCTTGAAGGATCCCATTTTTCTCTCAATTTTTGGCAGCCAAGAACAGCGCGGCGAAGTACGATTTCTTGATGCTTATTCTACCGAAGCAGTGCATTTTGCGATTGACATCATGAATCCACATTATCCTGACTACTACAGCGGCAGCAAACCACCAACGGATCATCAAAGTCCACGTCCTATCAATTTTCTAACCGTTGAGAAAACTAATTTTAGATTCGCTTTCTTGGCAGAAGATCAAAAACTACTATGTAAAATCAAGGATCGATTTGAAGATGCATTGGATATGAAAGGCGTTGGTGCGAAAACAGCAGTTGGCTATGGATACTTCAGAGATTTTAAAGACAAGACTGATACTATCACGGATAAACTTAAACAAGAACAAGAAGCAGCTGAAAAACAGCAAAAAGCTAAACAATTGGCAAGTCTTTCTCCTATTGAACGACTCGCGGAAGAAGTGAAAAGTCTTGCTGATAGTCAAGTAGACGAAGAGCGTGCTACTGAAATTTACAACAATGAACTTCCATCACTCGAAAGCGATGACAAGCAAATAATTGCACAGGCATTGAAGACTTATTGGCAGCGTATCAACAAATGGGAGGGCGGTTCCGACAAGCAAAGACAAAAAGTGATGAAGGTTAAGTCAATTTTAGGTGAACGTTGAATGCCGAATAAAGTCAGTTGCCATGCTCCAAAACTTCCGCTTCACCCGCTACCGCTTCACCTACACCGTCCAAGAACCGCTAAAGATGCCAGCCCACAAAGGCAACATCTTCCGCAGCCGATTTGGATACATCCTGCGGCACATCGCCTGCATCAGCGATGAAAACCAGTGCGAAAAAACCTGCCAGTTTCCAGAACGGTGTATCTATTCCAAATGCTTCGAAACGCCAGTCCCAGACGATAGCCCGATGTTACGCGATCAACCGTATGCACCGCATCCGTTCATCTTGCAACCGCCGCGCACAGGGAAATTGGAATATGCACAGGGAGATACGCTCACCTGCAACCTGATCCTCATCGGTGACGCAATCAACCTATTGCCGTGGATTGTGCTAACCTTTCAAGAAATAGGTAAGAGACGCATCGGATTAAAAGGCAAACGCGGGCAGTGTCAACTTGAGAAAGTGGAATGCCTCGGCGCACACAGCACCCACCACGCGCAGACGATCTACACCGCAGAAACCGAGATGCTTGCGGATGATGGATTAATCCTTCGGCTTGACGATGTGATGCAAGATGCACCTCACAACACGAATGAGATTGAACTTGAATTTATCACACCCACCAGTATCAAGGTCAACGGACGCTGGACAAGTAATTTAACGTTTGAACATCTCATTCGAAATCTGCTGCGCCGGACCCGTTTCCTGAGCTATTTTCATTGTGGTGAGGACCTGGACGTGGATGCCCACGGCTTAATTGAGGCTTCCACCGCCGTCACGCATAATTCTCGTCTGAACTGGATTAGAAAGGATCGGTACTCTTACCGAGCGGAGAAATCTGTGCCGATGGGTGGATTTATCGGGAAAATCCGTTTTTCAGGTAAATTAAAACCGTTTCTGCCGTTTATCTATCTTGGCGAGTATTTGCACATCGGGCATCACACAGCATTTGGGTTTGGGCAGTATCGCATAATCTCTACATCTATTCAACAGCTTTGAAAAGATTTTCAAACCAATTGAGTATCTCAGCTTGTTTAATAATGCCGAGACAGAGCAGAATCACAAAGATAATAGAGAGCCAAACGATGAAACGCACCGCATGTTTGGCGATACCAAGGACAAGCAGTATGGCGAATATGGCGACAACTATCAAAAATGGTGGGGAACTGATTAATTCAGGCATAATTCAGTGGACATCTTGGACTGTGATGTATAGCAACACAACTTTTTGTCTTACCAAAAGCATACCAAACATCCCGAAAAAGGTCAAGAGAAACTGGAGGTAATTTGGTGTTCTATGTTATTTGTTATGATATTCCAGATGACCGAAGGCGTAACCAACTTGCAAAAGCACTGAAAGGATTCGGCACTCGTGTCCAATATAGCGTGTTTGAAGCACATCTGAACCGAAAACAATACGAGGAATTAAAACATATCGTTGCGGGTATTGTTGATTCTTCAGAAGATTCGGTGCGGTACTACGCGCTCTGTGGTGCTTGTGCTGGACGTATCGAAGTGCCCGCTGTCGGAGATGTAACGGCAGAACCGAAGACGATTGTCGTTTGAAACGCCTGCAGCGTCCTTTATACAGCACGGACGCATTCCCCTCGCAAAGATGGCATTCCCCGTGTGGCATGCCAAATGAACTTTGACGTTCAAGTTCGGTAATATTTAAGTTTGTTTACATGCGAGAGCAAGTTTGCTGTCTCCATGCAGTCCTACATACCGAAGTAGCTCGGTTGACCCGGAGGCAAATTGTGAAAGAAAC
>PYJA01000090.1 GCA_003635185.1 Candidatus Poribacteria bacterium
AGCCGCAATCTGGCAGATTGCGGTACAAAAGACAAATCCGCGTCCTCTCAAAAACAAATACAAAACAAGCCAAATATGAGTTGACATTAACCCTGACAGCAATTCAGGGTTATTTAGTTTTAAGAGTTTTCCGTTATTGAGGTGGACTTAAAGTTAATGTCCCAGGCCGGTAGGTGCGGTTAGAAACCGCACTATAAGCGTCAATTTTAGGATTTTCTAAACATGGGAACCTTCTTCAGTCCCGTAGGGACGATATGTTTATAGAAAAGGAAATAAACGCCCTCTTTAGTCCCGTATGAAGTTTAAATAAATATTTCGGTAAGGGGCGAGGTTAGGAAACCTCGCCAGCAGCGGGTGTACATCTCTGCTGGCGAGGTTTCCTAACCTCGCCAAAGGACCCAATTTATTTTTTAATCTTCATTAGGGACGATATGTCCAAAATATGTTGTTGGGGGACACATATCGTCCCTACGGGACTAAAGATATATGGACATTTCATATCTATAAACATATCGTCCCTACGGGACTGAAGACACTGTTACAACAGATTTATCCCTTAAATTGACGCTTATGGTGCGGTTTCTTAATCGCTCCTTATGTGTTAATTTAAGAAGACAAGCGTTCGTTGTCGCGAATTCATTGCCAAACGCGCGTTTGGAATTTGGCACTTCGGACCTTCTGTAGGAGCGAGCTTTGCTCGCGACCATGCGTCCGATGTCGCGAGCAAAGCTCGCTCCTACAAGAAGAAAATCGGGCTTCTAAAGCCCTCCAACAAGAAAATCAGACACTAAATTGACACCTATGGTGCGGTTTCTTAATCGCTCCTTATGTGTTAATTTAGTGGATAACGTTGTGTATCTGGGACACCTTTCGCCCCGCTAGGGCTTGCTTTTAGGTATCAACGTTTCCTATACACCTTTCGCCTCTCCGAGGCTCCAGCAAATCGCATCTCAGCACCCGCTGAATGCCATACGGGGAATGCCTAAATGGCATTCATACCGTTGATTTGGCGCATTCATAGCGTTGATTTCGGTGCGGAATGTGTATAGAAAACGGTGTGTTGTCCCCTTCTTTAGCACCAACGGTGTGGAAGGTGTCTTAAATCGACACATAAGGAACGGTTAGGAAACCGCACCAGGGAGTGTGGACATATTTTAAATTTCACTAAAAAACGACTTGATATAATTAACTTACTTCTGTGCCAGACATTTGTTCTAATGCCAATAACAATGCTTGCGTGCCTAAGCGTCCGTGTCCCTGCGCTTGCACTGCAGTATAAAGCTGATGCACCAATGCAAGTCCAGGAAGACTCAGATTCATTTTTCTTGCCTCATCCAAGGCGATGCTCATATCTTTGATGAAGTGTTCTACAAAGAAACCGGGATCAAAGTCACGTTTTAGGACACGCGGTGCTAAATTGTCTAACGACCAACACGCAGCTGCGCCACCACTAATTGACGATAGCATTGTTTCCAGATCCAAACCCGCCTTGTGACCATAGATTAGACCTTCACATACGCCAATCATTGTACCAGAGATAGTAATCTGATTACACATTTTAGTATGTTGCCCAGCCCCAGCGCCGCCTTGGTGAACAATGTTTTTTCCCATAGCAGAGAAGAGGGGCATTATAGCTTGTACCGCAGATTCATCACCTCCGACCATGATAGAGAGGCGTGCTTCCCGCGCGCCGACATCTCCACCTGAGACAGGGGCATCCACAGAAGCGATATCCTGTGCCTTAGCCTCGGCATATATCTCTTGCGCAAGAGAAGGTTCAGTTGTCGTCATATCTACGATAATACTGCCAGCTTTTGCTCCCTTTAGAATACCATTATCGCCCAGATATACTTCACGCACATCCGGTGGAAATCCAACGATGGTAAATATCACATCCGAAGCAGCTGCGACTTCGCTCGGTGAATCTGTCCATGTCGCACCCGCATCAATCAGAGGTTGCGCTTTAGATTTCGTGCGGTTATAGACAGTCGTTTCGTATCCAAGGTCCATCAGGTGCTGACACATCCAACGTCCCATCACACCCGTACCAATCCAACCAAGTTTTGTTGTTTTAGGATCAACTTTTTCAATACTGTTTGTCATGATTCTCCTTTCGGACATAGTTCAATGATAATCAACTATCGGTCAAGAGTATCTGATACCATTTCTATCAATTTTTTCCCATTACCTGTTGTCAGAAATAAAGCGGAATGCGGCACAAATTGGAAGTTTATGCTACAAAAGAGAGACCTCATATATCAGAAATGGGTATGATAACACACGTTCTTTATCGACTACTGAAAACCGATAACTGATAGTCATTTTCTCAGTTATGCCCCTTTTTATTTTTGAGCTTTCCTATTGGATGCGCTCGCACCTTCGGCGCAGCGTTTTCAGCTACGTCTTTTTTACTAAGTTTGAAATCTTTTGCCAATTGTAAACTGATTACAATCCCACCAATAACGACAGGACAATAGACGGTAAAAAATCGTGTCAGTAAAACAAACGGCGTGATAAATATCCCAGGGATAAGATTCTTCATTAATAGACTCGTTGTTCCTTCTGCAAACCCGCTTGCCCCGGGCGTTGGCATAAATAAAACGACAAAGTTCAGCAGCATGCCGACAACACCAAGGTCCCACAGGGAAACATGTTTATCGAATGCTTTTACGATGAAGTAGCTCCCAACAATTCGTGCGCTAAAGAATCCACACGTAAGGAGCAAGCTAAGCACGCAGGTCCATTTATGGTGGCGTAGCAGCGTTGTCGCAAAAGTTTTGTGTTCGGTGATGAGCTGTTCAACTTTGGATGTCGCCCGGTTTAAAAAAGGTGCGACAGGTTTAAACCTTTGCCCTACAACATGGCAAAGCCAATTAAAAATACGAAGCACAATTTCCGGTTTGAGTAGTAGCAGTAAAAAAGTTGTGAATACCAAACCGAATATCACAAAACCCAACAGACTTATCAATGTGGTTTCTTTCGGTAGAGAACTCGGCTCTAAAAATAAGATACCACCAGCGGCAAGGATCAGGATGACCAAGGTAGAAAGGAAGGAAACGATACCGGCAGTGATAGCACCTGACAACGGAACACCGGATCGTGCGTAAATATAGAGATGCCCAACTCCGCCAGTCTGGAAAGGAGTGATAGCCGAAACACAGAGTGTTGCCAAAAGAGCCCTGAAACTATCGCGGAATCTAATTGTTGGTGTTACTAACCGTACGAAAATGTGGAATCGGAGTCCTGCGCAAAACCAATCAATGAACATGCACACGCATGTAAAGATGAGAAATTTATACTGCATTTGCAGAAAGACCTGCTTTAAATCTTCTGCACCGCTTTTTAAATCTTGTGTACCACTCCATACAAAACTCAGAAATAACCCGACCAGTGTGAATAATGTAAACAGAATAACGCCGCGAATCATATTTTCGCGGCTCATAGGGGCTTGCATTGATATCTATTGTCCTTTGTCTAACCTAAGTTGCCACATAAGTAGCACAAACTTCAGGAAAATAAAAAATAAATTGGGGCCTTTGGCGAGGTTAGGAAACCTCGCCAGCAGATATGTACACTTGCTGCTGGTGAGGTTTCCTAACCTCGCCGCCTTACCGAAATATTTATTTAAACTTCATACAGTTGTGCTACCACCGAACTCACGTCAACTTTAAACTGATGTCCAGCGGCATGGCAGAATGTGTTAAAGCCCCAACTGAAATGAGATCAACACCGGTAGCTGCCACAGCCTGCACCTGTTCCAAAGTAATGCCTCCTGATGCTTCAGTGACTGCGCGAGTGCCAACTAATTGGACAACCTGTTGCATCATGTCAAGTGACATATTATCTAAAAGTAAAATGTCAACCCCTACATCAAGTGCTTCGTTGACCTGTTCAATCGTTTCAACCTCAACCTCAATTTTTGTGGTATGTGGCGCAGCTTTCCTTGCACTTTGAACGGCGTTCCGGATTCCTTCAGCTGCAACAATATGGTTATCCTTAATTAGGATACCATCGTAAAGTCCAAAACGATGATTGTGTCCACCACCAACGCGGACTGCATATTTTTGAAGTGCCCGCCAGCCTGGGGTTGTTTTGCGTGTGTCAACAATTTTGACATCGTAGTCTGCGGCCGCTTTGACAAATTGTGATGTTAATGTTGCTACGCCTGAAAGTCGTTGAAGGAAGTTGAGGGCAGTTCTTTCACCGATTAAAATTGTTTTCGCACTGCCTTGAATCTCAGCAATGGACATGCCTATAGTAATGGCATCACCATCGTTGACAAGTGCCCGAAACCTCAACGTCGTGTCTAACTTTGCAAATACTCGGTCAACTACGGGCAGTCCTGCGACAATACCTTCACTCTTGGCAAACAGCGTGCCTATACCTTTTTGAGATGCCGACACTGTCGATTCTGTCGTTATATCGCCGATACCAATGTCCTCTGCAAAGGCGAGTTCTATTAAGGGATCTAATGAACGCAGGTTAAGCATTTTACTTGTAGTGCAGATAGATGATTGCATTAAATCCTTTCACAAATTCGGAGTGGTAGTCGTGCTGTGCCCTTGAAATCATCTTTAATACTCAATTCTCTCTCCGTTGATATTTCCCGCTTCGTCAATTGTAATGAACGCTAATCCAAGCGCATTTGCCAACTCAAAACTGGCTCTCCAATAAGCCTCTGGACTTCCAAATTCTTCTATAAGTTCGCTAACAGGCTCCGATTCACAAGTTTGTATATAAAGGGAAGAAAGTTCTTCTGGGGTAGCATCTTCGTAGTCGGCGATGATCTGCAAACCGAGTTTCCATTCAAATTCTAACTCCTCCTGATCTTCCCTTGAGAGCGGATAACGTTTTAGTACGCTTTCATAGCATTCCCGGGTTTCTTCCTCGAGTTCCTTAAGCCGGTTCAGTTTGCGCTCAAGTGCTTGGACAACAAATTTCTTACCTTCTAACCGGGCCCGTGCGCGAGATGCCGCACCGCGCTTCCGTTTTTGCGACTTCTTTCCTCTCTTCACTGGGTTGTCACCATTTTATAGTCCAATCCACAATTCCCTGGACATTGGCGAGGTTTCCTAACCTCGCTAAATTACCGAAATATTTATTTAAACTTCATACAGATTGTGCTACAAGGGAGCAAGTTTAGGGTATAATAGGCGCGGTTTGAAACCACGCCTATTCTGCTATGGAAAATCCTTAATACCGCTCTAAATATGGGGTGAGGAATTTCTTAGCATCTTCGGTAACATCCCATGCATTCGGCCAGAAACAGAGATCAATTGAGAACCATTCCCCATCGTATCCAGTTTCATCCATGATGACAGGGATAATTGCGTCAAAATCCAACACACCGTCTCCGAATGGCGCGTGCGTACTCGTATGATCATCGTGCAGCGTATTGTCAGAGTCAATAAGATGAAAATGACCGATTTGCCCTTTGAGTTGCCGTGCAAGTTCAATCACGCCATTATCGCCAAGCGTCTCCTTTTCACCTACCTGTCGTGATCCAACAGTTGCACACATCTGCGCGTGGCATGTATCAAACATCACTTTGAAATTCGGGTGATCCACAGCCTTTGGCAAATTAATAATGTCGCTCGGTTTATTAAACATGAATCCGGGTTCAAATTCCCAGAGCATCAGTACGCCGTGGTCTTCTGCGACTTGCGCACAGCGTCTCCAGAGGGAAACAATCCGATCCCATGCTACCTCACGTTCAACCCCCGGATCTGTTTCAGCATCGGTAACAGTATCTACACGGATCGAAGGCGATCCGAGATCAAGCGCGAGTTGCAGGTTTCGTCTAAACAACTTGAAGTATTTATCGTCTTCTTGTGCTTCGTCTGATGCAGGAGCGTCGTGCGACCAAAAATCTGCTGCTAAACCAGATACTTCTAAGCCGTAGTAGCTAATCAAACCCTTGACAGCATCTCTATCGCTTTTCATCGGGTAATCGTTTATGTCAATATGCGGTTTAAAAGCCCCGATTTCAATTCCATCAAATTCCAATTCTCCGAGCCGTTTGACGACATCATCAAACGGGACGGGGTTATCTTCATAAGGTCCAAACGCGTAAGCCCAACTTCCAATTGACAATTTTTTTGCCATGTTTTCCTCCTATAGGAATAATTTAGAGATGTATAAAATTGGTAAATGCCTAAAGTTATGAAGCAAGTTCCAGATCATCAACTTTAGACACTTTGATTTTCCTTCCGAAATAGACTCAGTTCTTACGATAATCCAGTAACCAAATTCTGAACTGCTGTCTCCAGCTCAACGGTAACTTGCTCAACAGTCTCTTTCTTCTGCGATTTATAGGTGTCGTAATGTTCCAAAAGATTTTTCGGTTTGCCAGCGCGGATTGATGCAACGCGTGGTCCCCGCATCTTTGCCTCACCAAAAACCTCTTTTTCTAACCTAAATATCACTTCAAGATAACGTTCCGGGGAATGTTCTTCAGCCACATACCCATCCGTAATCGCTATGAAATTAACTAACCGATTCAAATCTGGATAAAATTGCTGGAATTTCTGGAGTAGTTCTTCATGTATTTTTCGTTCGTACTCCGTCATCTCATCAACATCTCTGTAAACTTCAGCATCAACAATATTTTTCAAAGTACGAACGCGGGCAAGCACATCGTTGTTAGAATGGATACCCATAATTTTTTCAGCGTGTGATAATATCTGTTCCTTAAGTCCTTGAATTTGCTCATTGAGGGAGGCATTTGGTTCCACTTTAAATTGATATTCATCGGCAAGTGTTTTCAAGACCGCAATACCGATACGCCGCAACCGTTGATAACGTTCTATAGGTGTCCGTGCAGCAGGCGGGAGAATATTCCGTTCTAATTCTGTGAGTGCTGTATCAATGGTATGCCACATGTCTTCTGTATAACGGTATTTGATACCGATTGGTACAACATAGAGCGGTTTGTCAATATCTGCCTTTTTCATGTCGTCTATCGCCCAGAAACAGAGTTGTGTGGCACCTCTCTCAAAGCGCATGACAGTGTCGTTCTGATGTGATATTTCTCCCTCTCCAAAGATGACGAGTGGCCATTTGCCTTCACATAAGAGTCGGCGCGTCGTTCGGAAAGCGTTTCTATCCACTGTGCCTCGCACAACTGAGTACACACCCAACCGTTGCATGACAAAACTTCGGATTCCCCCCAGTTTTCCTTTGTCAAAGATTTCGCATGCTGCCATGTAATAAAATGGCTGAGATAACCGTTTTGATAACAGAAAAACTACGGCAGGATCTTCACACGCCGCATGGTTTGGCACTATTACCGTAGGATTCCCATGAGTTGATTTTAATTGCGTAATTGACTCTGCATCAATGTCAATCGTTAACCCCTTCAAAAACAATCGGTTGGCAAGAGGTATAAGTGCTTGCGCAACCTTTATTGCAGTTATATTTGGTTTAGGAGGTTTAAAATCCAACATTGTGTGCTACCGTTGCATCACACCGTGTGTTACCACTACTTTTTATTAGACCTACAGCGTGTGTCTAATACTTTCAAAGACTTGGCGGATAACAACAGATTATCTCCATCGGCGCGTCTCCAGTACTAACGATGATGTAGCTGGACAAGCATCGTGGAATGAAAACAGATTTACCGCGTTTAAGTGGGACATCTTCAAAGTCACCACGCAACACACCCTCACCACCGAGAGTTACGAGTGCATAGAAACCTTTGTCTGCTGGCATGCTAAGCGTGGAATTCACCGTCAAACGTGAACATCCGAAGTATTGTGATGCCTCTTCTGGCACGATACGATCTTCACGGTTATCCCCTTCTGCTCTCACAAGTTCCGGTGTGCGCCGAATGTAGTTGTTCAGATAGTCAAGTTCAAGTTTGTCAAATTCAGCGGCATCTACCGCCAAATCCCAACCGAGGCCGAGATGTCCATCTTCTTTATCGTAAGGAAATCCTTCCCATTCAGCGAGAATGTTCCAATCAGTCGGTTCCTGTGGTTCAAGCACACAAAGTCCAGTGCCGAGTGAATGGACAATCGGTGTACGTAAAAAGTAGACCTCTCCGACCTTCGGTTCAACGACATGCATCAGGCTTCGCAGAGTTTCTATATCTTGTGCTTCCATCAGTCGGCGAAATTCGGCTTTTTCTATCGCTTCTTTCCATCCAATCCATGCCTTCGCGCCGGGACGCGTGCCGATTAGTATCCACGCCTCGTTTTTGCCGAAAGGTGAATTGAGGTGTTCCTTTGCGAAATCTGGATTCGGATGCCAGTGGATAGGGATATGTGCCCCTTCACCCACATCAAAAATCTTGAGAAGTACGCCTAAATCAGTACCAAATTTTGCAACATGTGCGCTACCGAGTGTCTCTTCTGGAAATGCATCTAACAATTCTTTTAGTAAGGTTTCATCTCCATCCGGTAGTTGAATTCGGCTAAAGCCTTTGTCTGGCGGATTTTCTCTACCCGGGGTAATCGCTCTATTTGTGGAGAAAATCCATTCTTCTGAGTAATAATCATCTTTTGGATCGGGTTCACCCATAAACTCGGCCCGAAGTTTTCCGCCGTTATAGAAGTGCAAGTATGTATTCGGTGCTAAAGCGATGGGTGCGTCTAACATTGACTTTAATTCTGTTTGTGATGCCATATTGCTATCCTCTCTATATCTTTAGAATTTAATTTTATCATTTTTTTAGAATTTTGTCAAGTGGCTTTTTTGGATGGCAGGGTAATTTAGTTTTCGGTTTTTCTGCTATATTTTTCACGTTTCAATATAAACCAACTGTCCGTCGGGTAGAGTTTGCGAAACCCATAGGTGTCAATTTAAGGATTTTCGGCATTTTGTAGAAGTCTAAAAGTTGTGTGTTTACCAATGCTTCGTATCCTCCTATCATCGTTAGATATAATCTGTTTTATATCCCTAAGCGTTTGGCGTAATGCTGTTTTGGATTTGTGAAAACTGATTGTAAGTTGGCGGGCGTATAACCCGACAAGTTCTGCTGTTTCGATAATATTGTAGCGTATACATCTCCATCCAACAACCGCTTGACGGGAAACATCAACACCTAAAACCCGAGCAGTATTGGCAAGATCAGCATAACTGGCATCCGGGGATTCAAGCCACCCGAATACCAGTGTCTGAATAAAGGCAGCACCTGTCCGTTTACGCTTCCTTGTCGGCTACATTTTGGAATATCTCTTGCATTATGTTAGAAACTTGTGTTAGTATAGACATTTACCAAATTAACGCGATTCCTCTCGGTAGGCAGGAATGCCTAAAGCAGCATGCGCGTGTGGCATGCTCCATGATTCATACCGTTGATTTGGCGTTTTGAAAGCGCGCCTAATGCCAAAAAAGAAGATAAATCCAATTAATTCGGTATTATATGTAGCAACTTGGGGTATAAGTAAAACTAACACCCCTCATATAATTGTGAAACGGTGTTGGACAAAAGTTATTTAGTATAACTCGTTAGCTTAGCCTCGGTTCCCCTTGAACACGGCATAAAGGTACCAAAACGCGGGGACTAACAGAATACCGCCAATGACAATAACGATCAACACGGGTCGAAGCACGGAATCGGGGGCAGCAGTGTTTGAAAATGTAAGGTTTGGTGCAACAAGATAAGGAAACTGTGCTAATCCCCAACCGAAAATAATCAGGACGACCTGTATCGGAACGAGCACACGTGCAAGTTGAAAGTAGCGCTTCCAAATTGACCAAATAGCACAGATTGCTACTGCGCCAGTCAATAGATGAAACGGAATTGACCAGACACTATTGCCCAATCCTTGTCGGATTGAAGGAGCACCTTTGGCAGACAAAACAAAACTAATTCCTGCCATTGCACCTACGCTTACTGCTGCGATAAGCGCCCGTACGCGAAAATCTTCCTGCAATTCTGAATCTTTAGTTTCAAGAGTAAGATAAACGGCAGCGATCAACGCACAGAGCGTCAATGTAAAAAAGCCAATTGCAAATGGAAATAGAGCAAACCACGATGAGAAAAAATCGGTGTCTACGGTGCCAGTTTCTACATCTACCTGAATTGTCCCTGATGCTACTGCACCTAAGGTAACACCCAACATTATAGGCGTAATAACGCTTGCAATGGCAAATACACGACTCCATCTGAGGTGGGTTTTATCTGATTGATCGTCATAGGTACGAAATACAAATGCTGCGCCACGAAGCACAATGCCGATGAGCATTAAGGTAAGTGGAATATGCAATGCAGTGCCGATTGTGGCAAATGCAACTGGGAATGCCACAAAGAGCAGCACGATAATAACAATTAGCCAGACATGGTTCGCCTCCCAGATAGGCGCGAGTGCATTTGTGATAAGATTGCGCTGTGCTTTCGCTCTGTGCCCTGTGGCAAATAGGTCCCATACGCCACCCCCAAAATCAGCACCGCCTGTCAGCATGTAGATAATCAGCGAAACTAACATCACGCCTGCAATCCAGATTTCAAGATTCGACATTAAAGTTCCCTCCAAAGGCAATGAGTACTTTAAAGAAGCGGCTGTAATCAATGCGTCGCAGCAATCTATTTAACTTCTCTCGTCTTCAAATGTAAGATTGTAAACAGATTCATAAACTCCGTAAATGAAATTTTAGTCAACCCGACCTATGTATAAGATATGTGCAGCCATGTCCACTATGGCAGGTTCTGTTGCTGTTTCCATGATTAACTCAACCCAACGTTCCCACTTTGTTGTGTTTTCTGCTGCTTTATTGGTCGCTGCAGATAGCCCTGTTGAAAGTCCTTCACAACCTACCATTTCCAGTGTGGTCAATCCACATGATTCAGCAAGTTGCTGAAGTTCGCCAGCCCGGAAAAAATGCCATAGACTATCTTGCACGAGGTTATTACCTTTTCCTTCCTTTATTAACTCCCAGTACTGGGGTATTATCAGTTCCTGACTTGCACGACTAAGAACGGTACGCAGCATTGCAAGATAACCCATAACAGAAATACAGACAATCGCCCCAGATTTAGCAACCCGAACCAATTCAGAGGCAGCTTGGGTCCGCTCGGTTTCATCACTGATATGTGTTAACGGACCGCCGAGACATAGCACCGTATCAAAGTCATTCGTGTTGAAACGTGATAGGTCTCGTATATCTCCAACAATCGACGCTATCAGGCGGCTCGAAACGGATTTAGGCTCTAACCTAATTTTTTCTTCAGCAAAAGTAGTGTATGTTGCATCAATATCCAAGAGAACGACATCATAACCTAATCGACAAAGTTCAAGGGCATAACGTCCTGGTCCGCCACCTGCGTCTAAAATCCTCCCTGTCTCAGGTAGGTATTCCCGAAGGTAACGCATTGTCAGCAAAAACTCCAGTGAGTTATAAGCATCCTTCACAAGCCGATTCCATTCGCCAGTTTGGACTCTGGTTTTTTCTTTCATTGATTCTATCTCAGAAACTCAATACAGAACAATTGGTGTAGGTTTTGGTTAGTTTAAAAAGATTTGACGGCGCATCAAGATAACAACGATAATCGAAAGAAATATGTAAAGGACAGTAAATCCAATGAACGGCACAACGAGATGCGGCATAAGTGTTACTGCCTCTGCTGTCCGCATATAACCATAGATAATCCACGGTTGTCGTCCAACTTCTGTAACAGTCCAACCGGCTTCTATGGCAATAAATCCAAGCGGTGTGCAGTATGAGACGAACCTAAGATACCAACTATTCACAGGCAACCCCTTTTGTCTCCATGCCAACCATCCGCCAAGGATCCCTGCGACAATCATCACTATCCCGCACGCAACCATAATCTGAAAAGCAAAATGCACAATTGCAACAGGCGGACGATCTTCGGGTGGCACGTCTTTGAGTCCCATAATCTCAGCATTAAAGTCAAAGTGTGCAAGAAAACTGAGTGCCTTCGGAATTTCTATAGCGTATCGGGTGACTTCTGCCTCTTCGTCTGGAATACCGCCTATGCGTAGAGGCGCGCCGCGTTCGGTTTCCCACTGCCCTTCCATTGCCGCGAGTTTGATAGGTTGATGTTTGGCAAGCCGTTTGGCACTGATGTCACCAGAAATCGGTTGCAGAAGTGCAACTACCCCTCCAACGCATAGGGCAATAGCGAATGCTTTTCTATGAAAAGGGTTCTGTGGATCGCGTCTCAGAAAATAGGCATGGATACCAGCAACTGCAAATCCGACTGCGAGAAATGCGGCTAAAGTCATGTGAAGTGCTTGGCTGAATGAGGAAGGGTTTAGCATTGCTGCAATGGGATCAATGTTGGTAACTTTACCCTCAATAATCGAAAAACCTGTTGGCGTGTTCATCCAAGCATTAGCGGTTACAACAAAGATACCCGACAGCATACCACCTACTAACACCATTACACCAGCGAACCAGTGGACATTCTTTGGGACACGTTCCCACCCATATAAATAGATACCGAGAAAGATTGCCTCAACAAAGAACGCTAATCCCTCTAACGAAAACGGCATGCCGATAATCGGACCAGCGTAAGCCATAAAAGTCGGCCACAACAAGCCGAGTTCAAAGGACAACACAGTTCCTGATACCGCTCCCACAGCAAACATAATGGCGGTACCCTTTGACCATTTTTTTGCGAGTGTGAGATAAGTTTCGTCCTTCGTTTTTAGCCACATCCCCTCGGCAATTACCATGAGCAACGGCATCGCTATACCAACGGAGGCGAAAATAATGTGAAAGGCAAGAGACATCGCCATCTGCGCGCGTGCTGCCAATAGGTCTTCCATACAACTTTACCCACAACAAAATAGGCGGGCAAAAAACCCGCCTAAAAACACCGAAATGACTATGCAACCCACGGATCAAGACCGAGAAGTTTTTTTCCTAAAGGTGTCAACTCAGCGGTTTTACCTTCATTATGCTCTTTCTCTTTCTGGTTTTTTCCGAGTCCGGTTAGTCTTTCACGCCATCCTGTGACACGGTGTTCATTAGTATCTTTACCATCGTTTGGTGCGGGGGACATTGTGATGTATTGTGCCATACGGGGACGTACAGCAGAGTTTGGGCTACTACCGTGCGGTAGCGCACTGTGCCAAATAACCAAATCACCTGCCTTCCCTGCTACAGGAACTCCTTCATTCTGATATTCGCGTATCACGCGGCGTGGGTCAGCATCAGCTGGGAGGTCTTTCAACCATTCTTCCAATTTTCGATGAAAACCGGGGATACATGTAAATGCCCCTTGATTACCTGGGGTATCTACCAAATACAGGACACCTTGGACCTTTAACCGAACTGGCATATCTAACGACATATCCCAATGCAAGTAGGGACCTGGGAACTTCCAATCATCGCGTTCAGGCGGATTCATGCTGGCACGGTCGAAACTCACCCAGAGTTTTTCGTTCCCCCAAATTTCTGTGAACGCTTGATGCACGCGTGGATATTGTCGGTTATCCCATAACGCTTGATGTTGGTAGATTTCTACCATGATGCCCCGTCGCGGCGGATCCTCAGGATACCAACTATCCGGATCCTCGCCATCCATTTCAAGAAAGTCCCATACAGCTTGTTCTGCAGCACGGCAGTTTTCAAGCGGAACAGCCTCACGGACAACGACATAGCCATTTTCTTCCCAAAATTCTAAGTCTTCTTTACTAAAAACAGGCATGAGTTTCTCCAATATTTGGTACAGTCTATACTTATGCTATATAACAACGCGCTTACAAAGCACGTCTGCCATGTAAAAATTGGTTACTAAAATTCAACTTTTGTTTTTGGTGATATTAACTATCCATAAAAGAATATTGGACGATTTGCATAACAAATAAAGGCTTATGATGTGAAATGTTTCCGAGCGTACTCAAGACGTTCTGGAACTCCAATATCAATCCATTCAGTTTCGATTTTGTGAACGTAAAGTTGGGATAGGTAAGGAAAGACATCCCGTTCAATAGAAAAAACATCCTTTTGTGGAAAAGCATTAATGATAGAACGGTTAAAAAGAAAAACGGCACCGTTAGCACAACCGGGACGCGCTACTTGCTGCTTTTCCCTGAACTCGGTAATTCGCCCCTGTGCGTCAGCAACAATTTCACCGTAGGATGTAAGATCGGGTACCGAAATACCAAGCAGTAATCCCTCCATTTCTGGGCGCAGACAAGACAACATATTGGCTAAAGGGAAGTTTCTCAACAGAATGTCACCATGTAAAACAAAGACAGGAAAGTCGTGAACCAAACGAAATGCGTTTTTAATTGCGCCTCCTGTTCCAAGCGGTTTATCTTCTTTAGCATATCGGATTTTCACACCAGCACATTTTTTCCCGACCTGTTTATATAGCACGTCATGTAGATGCCCAGAAGCAAGAATTACTTCAATTACACCAGCCTCAGCTAAAAGTTTTAACTGCCATTCTAAAACGGTGCGGTCACCAATTTTCAGCAGGACCTTCGGAAGTTTTTCTGTTGTCTTACCAAGTCTTGTGGAAAGTCCACCACAGAGAATAATCGCTTGCATGAAGTCCTTTCCTTAGTGGACTGTGAACATTTTCTAACATTGATTCAGGTAAGAGTCATAAAAATTTCTTGACATTTCACGGATAATGACCTTGTTTTCAGGAGTCCGCATTTGCCTGAGCTTGACCTATGTTTGTATATGCTTGCTTTCTATGTCCTCAGAGCATTTAAGAATGCCTCAACACTCGGAGTTTGCAATGCGGAAACAACCAGCTGCTTCAGTTGTTCGAGATTAGAAATTGATTTAAGTGCTTGTTCTATGTTATGTAAGTCACTTTTAGGGAACTGTGTTGTAAGTATTGAGAGTATATTTTCCACGGTGGTTTCGCGCGCCCCTTGTTCAATACCTTGTTCGATTAGCACTTGCGCCATTGATTCTGCCATGGGAGTCACCTCCATTTGTTGTGTGTTTTGGTCTATGAGTTGGACAAGTTCTTCATGTTCTGCTGCGGGTCTGCGATGTAGTATCAATGAAATGAGATACTTTATCGCCTCTTCCATTTGTCCCTTTTGGCCCGGATCAAGTGTGCCAAGATAGTCAACTGCGTCTACTAAAGCACGGCTGATCGTTTCCTTATCTGCGTGTTCCTGCTGAAGCACGGTCATCAACCATCCGAAAGGATGATCGGTTTTCGTCAATGTTTCTGCATCTGTTTCCTTGACGCTGAGAAACAGTATCTCACAATGTGGTACAAACCGTGTGAGTTCATCTGGGATGTTCATAATAGCGTCAAGCTGCAGGGGCGTTTTCCAAGTGCGATCGCCCGTATAAAACACTATGGGGAGTATTGGTGTTAACCGCCGCTCTGCTTTTGGCACGTTGTTTTGCTCCCATGTTCTGCGTTCTGTGTCCCATATCATCAGCATGTAAAATAGCATTCGAAATCCCATTGTCTCGTCCACTGTGGACTGATGTTCAATGAGAATATAAATAACGATCTCACCGGTTTGCCCTTCACCTTTAAACGGTACACGATAGACGAGGTCCGATTCCTGCGCTCTGAATATCTCCAGCACAAAACTCCTCTTAATCTGGTCAATCCGCTCAAAATCCATCTTTTCTGATAGGTCGCCAGCAAGGATCTGGACTAAGCATCGCAAATTTTCTGTGTTTTGGAGCAACCATCTTGCGCTCTGATCAGGATAATGTTCAGTCGGTGTCCTCCAAAAATCAACGATTTGTTGTTCGTTTCTATTTTCCATGAACTCTTACAATACATGCTGCCAAATACTGAACATATCGTTCCTTTTCAAATAGTTTCGGGAATAAAATCAAATGCGTTTTCAATCTGCTCAAGTCGTAGCAATTCAAATTGTGGTGACAGATGGATTGCAATTACATCAAAACGGCAAGGGACATCTAATAGGTTTTGTGTTTGTAAATATGCCAATGCAATTTTGGAAATTTGCCGTTGCTTCTGTTCTGTCACAGCGTACTGTGGCAAACCATATTTTAAACTACGCCGCGTTTTTACCTCAACAAAAACGATTCTTTTACCTTGCTGAGCAATCAGGTCAATTTCACCACGTTGGAAACGGTAATTTTGTGCAAGAATCTGGTAACCTTGTGTTTTAAGATGTTCTGCAGCAAATGTTTCACCGATTTTTGCAATGTTCGGCCGTGAACGCCGCATTTGAATTTCCTCGAATCATCGCAAAGTGATAGATTCTCTATGAATCTGATAACAATTTGAACGTATTCCTATGAATTGCTGAAGCACCGAACTGTGCTATCGCTTGACGATGTTGTGCTGTAGGATATCCTTTGTGTTGCGCAAACCCGTAATTTGGATACGTTTGATGGAATTCAATCATCAGTCTGTCACGCGTCGTTTTCGCGATAACTGAAGCCGCAGCGATGGACAGACTCAAGTTATCACCTTTCGGAATTGCCTGCGCTGGAATGTTAGTTTTTGGCAGCTTAGAACCATCTACAAGCAGATAATCCGGTTGCGGTGTGAGTTGTTGGACAGCTTCTGCCATAGCCCGCAGCGCAGCTTGTAAGATATTAAGTTCCTCAATTAGACGATTATCTACTGAACCGACACCAACCGAAATAGCAACATTTCGGATTTCATTAGCCAGCAATGATCGTTGTTTTGGAGTTAATTGCTTAGAATCTTTTAGACCGTCAATTTCACAAGCGACAGGCAGGATAACGGCAGCAGCAACGACCGGACCTGCTAATGCCCCTCTACCCGCCTCGTCAATCCCAGCAATTCGCTTGTATCCTTCCTGTCGGCAAGCGCGCTCAAAAGCGTACATTTTGTTATCTTCTACGTTCCTTGACACGGGCAGATTTACCTGTACGGTCCCTCAAATAGTATAACTTTGCACGCCGAACAGCACCGTAACGAACAACTCGGATACTTTCTATATTGGGTGAATGCAGTGGAAATGTTCTTTCACTCCCTGTGCCAAATGCGACGCGTCGTACCGTAAAGGTAGCACGGGTTCCGCCATGTGCACGTCGAATCACGGTGCCTTCATAAGCTTGAAGGCGTTCCTTCTGTCCCTCTCGAATACGTGTATTGACTCTAACGATGTCTCCAGGACTAAACTCAGGAATATCAGTTTTCTTATATTGATTTTCTACAGATTCAATCAAATTCATTGTTTTTTCCTCCTTTCTTTCGTAATTACTGAACTGTGCCATTAGGATTTTCTTCTACAGAAATTTTTGCCAGAAATGCGTTGATACACATTTCTCCTTCGTCCCAATATCCGGAAGCACCCAACTTAAAACGTTGCCCTCGCTCAAAACGATATGTAATCTGTCTTGTATCACAAGGTTCACCCCACGTCCCAGTAAGAGCATCCTTCGGTTCTTCTTCATCTATGGAAAGTTCACCATCCTCGTCAAATAGATAAAACTCACCGTCCCCTTTATCCCTTCCGATTTTTATATCAATAGTAAGTGTCCCGCCGTTTTCAAAAGAAGTGAGATCAATCACAACGACTGTGTAATCTAAATAACCGACAGCTGGTGTCCGAAAAACGTCCAGCACCTCCTCTACAAGATGCTCACGGGTAAGAACAATGTTCCCCAATCCAGGTTGTTTTTCTTCTAAAGCGTCTTTCAGAAATGTGTGATAATATTCTTTTTGAGAGATACCAGCGATTTCGAGTTCAGTAAACTGTTGTTTACCCATCAGTTCAAATTCAGGTGATATAACGTAACTATCTACTGGCGAACCTTTTTGGGATCCGGTCTTCCATCCCTTCATGATGGCTTGTGCTAAAGGGTGTGTTGTGTCAAACGGTTTGCCTTCTCGCTCGCGTTTTTTGGCAATCGGTTCTCGTAAACTACGGGTACGTCCCAACTCAGAGTTGGAAACCCATGTATTGATGAAATGTCTGTTCAAAAATTCAATAATTACGTCTCTTGAGAGGACACCTGCCCTCAGACCTTTGCCACTCGCTCAGCAGGATTCATCAAAGAGCGGTCCATCTAATAGGACCACGTGAATCGGTTTTTGCTGTGCCGGTGCCAATTCCAAAGCCGCCTCCAGCGATACCCAACTAATTTGTACTGAATTGTAAAAACAGAGTATCAATGCCCGTTCAGCTTCTTCTTGTGTGATTGACGTGGTGAATTCTACATGATCAGGTAGTGTTCCTGTGCAAAGTTCCATTTGAGGACAATAGCCGAGTTCGGAACCTACTGTATCCCAATAAGCATCAAAATTCAGTGTGCCATTAGGCACATACATCTGAAAGAATATAATTTCTTCTTTGATTCGGTCAATGACAAGATGACCAGCAAACTGAGAAGGTGTAAACCTACCGCCTTCTATAACAAATTCTGCATGAATGCGAAACACAATGTCAGCAAATTCATCGTTGTAGGCGCGCAGACATGCCCACAAGCCAAGAGAATCCCCATTATTGATATTTATATCCAAGTTTGGCTTCGGATTAAGCTGCCTTAGTAATTCCAGCACGCCATCTTTTTCAATCTGCCAGCACTCACCCACCAAAACAGATTCCGGTGGCAGAAACGCTTGAAAAATTGATGCGGAATACTGCCATTCTGGTTCAGCAACTTGCAGATTTGCCAACGCATCCCATTCTACATGGTGGTTGAATTGGGTGTACTCAATCGGTGCGATGGAACCTTTGACAGACACCTCTCTGTCCTCGTTAAGATTGAGTGAGATTCTTTCCTTTCTTGATAGCGTGTTCATTTTATTTTTTCTACGGATCACATTTTAACAAGATGTTTTGTGTACTGATCTTTGCAAAAGTGCAAGTTCTTCATCAGTGAGCTCAAGATTTTGAAGTAAATCTGGACGGCGTTCTGCTGTACGTTTGAGTGCCTCTGCATGTCGCCATTTTTTTATGTTCTCATGATGTCCACTTAACAGCACGTCTGGAACTTTCATCCCCTCATACTCCACCGGACGCGTGTAGTGCGGATGGTCAAGCAAATCTTGACTGAACGAGTCCTCATGTGCCGATTCAAAATCTCCTAACGCCCCCGGCAAAACACGCCCAATAGCATCAATTAGCACTAATGCTGCGATCTCACCACCACTCAAAACGTAATCACCAATTGAAATTTCAGTCGTCACAATTTTTTGGCGAACCCGTTCATCAATCCCTTTGTAACGCCCACATATCAGAATGAGATGAGATTCCAAAGACAATGATTCAACGATCGATTGCGTCAACGGTGTACCTTGCGGCGTTAAATATACAATTTGCGCGTCAGATTCTGGACTCAACGCTGCAACAGCTGCAAAGAGCGGCTCAGGCTTGAGAATCATCCCCGCGCCGCCACCATAAGGATAATCATCAACAGTCTTATGTTTATCTGTTGCCCAATCCCGCAGATTATATACGTTAATGCTGAGTCGGTCTGCGTCTTGAATACGTTTTAAGATGCCTGTTTGCAGGGCAGGTGCGATTATCTCTGGAAACAGCGCGAGCACATCCATTTTCATTTTGACGCTTGCCTGTCATCGCTATTCTTCGGGCCTCGGTTTTTCAAGTAGTTCAAGTATGACCTTTTTGTTGGCTTTCAATCCGGCAGTGTAAAGCAGCGTTCTAATTGCTTTTAGCGTCCGTCCGTATCTACCAATCACTTTACCAAAATCCGGTCCTGCGACACTCAATTCAATGATAACCACCTTTTCGCCAGTCACTTCACGGACGACTACATCATCAGGATAGTCAACAAGGGCTATTACGATGTATTCAATAAGTTCTTTGAACATAATTAATTTTCTGTGGTTATAAAGCGAAAAATGAATACCAATTCAGCAAGACTTGAAAACTATTCTTCTTCAGACGATTGAGATGTTTCTTCTGCAAGAAGTTCTTCTTGATCGTTTTCAGACGCGGATATATCCTCATCTTCAGGTGTTTCGTCTGCTGTAATTTCCTCGTCAGGAAGCGGTTTTCCAAGTTTTTCGTAAGTAAATTTTTTCCAGATGCCTTGTTGTGAAAGTAATCTTTTAGCTGTATCTGTTGGTTGAGCACCGCGTCTTAACCACTTCAAAGCTTTCTCTTCGTCAATAACGACATCTGCTGGATCCGTTATCGGGTCGTAATGACCGAGGCGTTCTAAAAAAACACCATCTCTCTGGGCTCGTGCATCGGCTGCAACGAGTCGATAAAAAGGACGTTTTTTTCTGCCGAGCCGTTGTAATCTAATTCTAACTGCCAAAAAATACCTCCTGGTATATATGCTATGGTTGGGACTATCCAAAATTATTGTGAAATCGTAGTTACTTCTTACTGTCCATTACTGTGTTATTTACGTCTTTTACGTTTCCGAGGCTTTCTCTTTTTTCGCTGTGCTTGGGGGAGCATACCCATTTTGCCAGCCATCTTTGGCATTGCCATGGTTCCCTGCTGGTTCAGCATATTATTCATCATTCGGAGTTGGGAAACCAACTGATTAACCTGATTGACCGAAGTGCCACTTCCTTTGGATATACGGATTTTTCTACTCCTGTCTAATAGAGCAGGATTTCCTCGTTCCGCAGGTGTCATCGACTGTATCATCGCTTTGGCATATTTAAGATGACTCTCATCTGGTTGTAGGTCTTTGACAGGTAATTGGTTTTTAAAAGGGACAAGGTCTAACAATTGGTCAAGAGGGCCCATATTTTTTAGCTGCTCAAGCTGCGTGAGAAAATCGTTAAAATCTAATCCCTTTCTCTCTGTTAGCTTGCGTTCTAACTCACGTGCTTGGTCTTCGTTGAAAACAGCTTCGGCTTTCTCCATCAGGGTTTGGAAATCGCCTTGACCGATGATACGCGATGCCATCCGTTCTGGATGAAATTCTTCAAGTGCAGCTGCTTCAATCTTTTCACCTACACCGATGAATTTGATCGGTTTCTCTGTGACTGAGCGGATAGAAAGTGCCGCACCCCCTCGTGCGTCTCCATCCATTTTGGTCAAAATAACACCACTAATATCTAAATCGTTATTGAAATTTTCAGCAACGTTTACAGCATCCTGACCTGTCATCGCATCAACAACAAGCAAAATCTCAGAAGGATTCACCACATTCTTGATATTTTGCAGCTCTTCCATTAAGGTTTCGTCAATATGCAGACGACCTGCTGTATCTATGATAATACAATCGTAACCCCGTTTCATTGCATCTTGCACCGAATCCTTCGCAATTTTAACAGGCGATACATCTGTGCCAAGCGCAAAAACTGGGGTCTCAATCTGTTCACCAAGCACCTGCAGCTGCTTGATAGCAGCAGGGCGATAAACATCCGCTGCAACGAGCATCGGATTGCGCCCATCCTTACGAAATTTGAGTGCCAATTTCGCTGCGACTGTCGTTTTACCAGCACCTTGCAAACCTGCTAACATCACAACCGTGGGGCCGTTAGGTGCAATTTGAATCTTTGCAGATTCAGTCCCCATCAACGTTGTCAATTCCTCTTTGATAATCTTTGCGATTTGAAGCTCAGGTGTGAGACTGCCCATCACTTCCTGACCGAGCGCACGCACTTTGATATTTTCTATAAAATCACGCGTGACCTTATAGTTTACGTCTGCCTCTAAAAAGGCGCGGCGCACCTCACGCAGAGAATCAGAGATATTGTTCTCTGTCAATTTTCCCTGCCCTTTTATCTTTTTGAAGGTGCTTTGTAATCGTTCACTTAAGCTCTCAAACATACCTACATATCCTTTATCAAAGAGATTTAATTATAGAATTATAGCAGGTTTTATCGGTTCTGTCAAGTTTTTTTCGCGCTTGGGGTATGTAAAGTTTTTAGCATTGGTGTTGTCTGAATCGCGGATTATCGCAGATTTCGCAGATTTTTACACACTGTCCGATGAAGTGTTTACTCGAATCAGCGTCCCGATGTCCTATAGACAAACGATGCCCTTCTGCTGACAGAAAAATCTGTCAGCATCATAGGCATTCCCCGCAGAGCTTGCCTGCTACTTTGCATCCAAGTCTGGTAATGCACCCACAATCTCAACCGTCTGCAAACTTACAGAGATAACACACCCAATCAAATCCACGATATACCGCTGTTGAGGCTCCGCACGATTTGGATCGTTGACAATACCACTCCGTTTATCCACCTTGACGCGATACTGGTCTACAATCCATTCTAACGCAGAACGTGTGCCGAGTCGATAGTCATAAACCTCCGCAGGGATACCTCCTATTGTGAGGAAATCATTGTATACCAGCTGCGTTTTGTCCTTAGGCAATTTCATTTTCTTTACGCGCCAATCTATCGGCACGTCAGGCGTTTCAATATATTTCAGACCATCATATTTCGGTTGCGATTCATAGTTAACATGGATGTCTGCCAACTGTGCGCCTGCGTTGGCAAATCCCCAAAAATCTTGTGCAAACGGGATATGCGGCAAGTCGCGCTTGAGGTTTGCCTGATACTTTTCACGATACTTATGATGGTGCAGGAGGGCATAAGTATAGTGGAAGATGTCCCATTTGCTGATGGACGGATCACTGTAGTGTTTGCGGAATGCTGCCAATGCCCAATCGGTGATGTTCTCTTGTCGGTTTGTGCCGTCTTCGTTGTAGGTGTAGAAGGGGAAACATTGTGAACCGCTTTGTGGTAGTAAGTCGGGGATTTGGTTGGTCATCAAGGCAAACATTGGCCAGTCTCGACCGACTTTAAGCCATATCACTTGATTTTCAGTTTCCGTTTCTGATGTGGGAAAGATAGATGGAAACACACCTATCACGTCATTCATCGTCCGATCAAAGTAAAGGTTTGATTTCGTAAATGGACGATAGATGGCTATTCTCAAATTGTCTTCGGTATATTCTGCTATTTTTCCTCGTTTTAATTTCACCTTTAAGTCTCGGCTCCAACTGATTTTTTCGTTGTCATATCCTACAAAATCGTCAACATCCACATCGCGATTCGCCCGTTGTAACCATTGAGAAGTTTCTGCATTATAAGTTTGAATTATCCGCTGAATGTTTTGAATAAGCGCGTTTCGATTGAAGTTGTAAGTCCAAGCATCACGTCCAGTAATGATACCGTGACTGAAAGTTTTATATAAAACATCTTTTGCTGTGCCTTTTTCTGCTTTTGCTGTCTTAGTCCCCATTGGAATAAAAGTATAAAATTCTACATGAAGTCCTTCGGTAAGCCACGTATGCCGAACATCAGGTTGAATCGATTGCCACTCAATACCACCTATGTGTTGACATTCACTCAAAAAATCGAATTTCCGATTTTTGTTCCATAGATCATCGGTTCTGTGATAAAAGATACGCGATGTCTCTGATGGGTTTCGCTTTGTTTTAACAAAAAAGTTGATACTCACACCAACTCGAATGCCGAACACATTTGCATTGGATACCTTCAATCCCTTTCTTGCATTGCCCCCCAAATCCAAAATATAAATAGCGTCAAAATCATTAGCAAGATGTTTCCGCATACCGTCAAATGCTAAACCGTCGGTAAAACCGTTATTTGTTACGAATGCCATAACTCCTTCTTCATTTATCCTATCCGATGCCCATCGAATCGCCTTGATATAGGGATCGTAGAGTGCCGATCTCAATGTGGCTGTAGAATCGGCAGCGTAAGTGTTCCGTATTAGAGAATCCATCGTTTCATACTTCCGGTTTTTGTTGTTATCATTTTCATTAACCTGTCCCATATTGTAAGGCGGATTGCCGATAACAACAAACATATCCGCTGCCTTCTGCCGTTCTACCCGTTCTGTGTTTTCTTGTGTAAAGAGTGGCATCTGGCGGTCTTCAAGCAGCTCAAACGTATCCGCAAGCGCAATCCCTTCAAATGGTAGGTATGTTCGTGTGCGTTCAAAATATTCGTGTTCTATGTTCAGGCTGGCGATGTAGTAGGGCAACAGCAGAATCTCGTTGCAATGTAGTTCGTGGCGATATTTCTCTTCTAAGGCTGTACCTTGGATATCCTGCATCAGTCGGACAATGAAGTTGCCCGTGCCAACAAACGGGTCAATGATATGCACGCCTCTCTCCGAAAGTGATCGGTTGAACTCGGTTTTGAGGATGTGTTCCACGCTATTCACCATGAAATCCACAATCGGTTGTGGCGTATAAACGATGCCGTGTGTGTCTGCTACCTCTACCGAAAATCCTTGAAAAAACTGCTCATAGACGGTGTTGAGGAAGTTCTGTTTTTGTGAGAAGTCTTTGCAGAGGGTTGCGGCGCTCTCTATGGCATTGTAGAAAGGATTCAGCGGTTCAAGGAACTCGTCCCGACTGAACGCTTGCCGAATGAGCGCGTCAATGACGTTTTCAATTTCGCGGGCAATGATATTTCGGCGGGTGAAATCCGGATTATCAAACACAGTGCGGAAGATACGTTCTGTGAGTAGGTGCTGGATAAGCATCTCCTCAACGGCGGCTTGAGAGAGGTTCGGGTTGATCGCTTCTCGGCACTGCTGAAAAAAAGTGGTGAAGGCAGAATCAAATTGCGGGTTCGTTTCGTGTTGTTCTGCTATCAGTTCAGCGAGTTTTCTGCCGAGTGCAGGGACCTTCTCTTTAAATTCAGTGACAGCCGATTGCCATTTTTTGACCGCATCCAGTGGTGGATCGAAAAGATATTGCAGGGCGGTTATCAGCCGTGTCGGATCGGTGATGTCTATGTCAAAGACCTTCTGTCCGTTCTGATACAAGATGCCGTGTTCTGGATTTTGAAAGAGGATATTATTAAGTGGATAGCCAGCGTTGCGTTTGTCCTGCACCGCTGTGTGTAGGTTGTCGTCCATATCCTTTGCTTCCCAGTATGCGATAGGGAGGCTGGATTGGTTAAGTATTGCACCATCAACAACAATGCGGTTGCCTGCTGCGGTGCGCATGGCGTATTGTGGAACAAGGGTGGCATTGACCTGTTTTGCACAGGTGTCCAGTAAAAAAGCGAACGGGTTGCTGACTGCGCCTTCGTGCGTAATGTCGTGTTGTTCGTATTGCTGTAACGAGGCGTAGTAGTCGCGTATCGGTTTATGGGTCGGTTTTAGGTTGAGGTTCGGCATGGGAGTATGTTAGTTGTCCGTCGGGTTATTAAGTTAACAAAGCTATAAGGGCAATAACCGCTGCGCCAACAGCAGTACACAGAGGGAGGACAGACAGGATCTTATTACTGCCTTCTTGCTTACCTTCCAACTTTCCTTTTATCCACCCTACATCACGTTTGCATAAGTCAAGTTTACTCTTGACATTGGGTGTGTAAACTTTTTGCATGTGTATCTGAATCGCGGATTATCGCGGATTTCACAGATTTCGCGGATTATTGAGTCTTCACATTCCAAATCCCGCTTCAACCACTAAACGCAAACTTTTGATGGGATGCTTAGAGAACCAGCCTCGGAAATCCGCGAAATCTGTGAAATCCGGGAAATGCCTAAATGGCATTGGTCCCGTTGATTTGGTGGCAATCCGCGATTCTGACAAAAAAGGGGGACAAAAACTTTACACACCCAAAATATTTACACACCCCTTGACATTAATCTATATCTATGTTAAAACCATGTTATGAAAAAAACATTAATAAACATTATCTGCATCATTTTCTTAACAGGTTTTTATCTCGGGAGTCAAGGGTGCGCCCTTAATTTTGATACGGGCGGTTCAGCCTCAGGCATCATTGAAAAATCCGGTGAGCTCACACAAAATGAAGTTTGGGATGGACGCATCTATGTTACAGGCACTGTTATTGTCCCAGAAGGTGTAACACTAACGATCCGTGCAGGGACGATTGTCGGTTTTGAACCCGCGGACGATCCCATTGAACTGGTTGTACAGGGTGAACTCTACGCAGAAGGCGCACCTGATAGAATGATAGTCTTTGGTTCTTTAGGCAAACAATCGGCAGCAAAAACTGAAACAGATCCAAAGAGCACAATGTCGCAAACGTTAACAAGAGATACGATAAAGCAGCAAATTACGATGCCGACTGAATCTTCAACTCAAGCGATGACCGCAGAGCCGCCAAAAGCAGGGGATTGGCTGGGTATCACAATTGAAGCGCAGAGTCCAAATAGCCGACTCACGTACTGCCGTATTCAGCATGCCACTACTGCTATTTTTTGCGGAACAGATTCTGTCCAAATTGAAAGATGTCTCTTTAGTGAGAACAAAATCGGCGTGCTTTGCGATAATACGAACCCAACTATCTCCGCTAATGAGTTCAACAGAAATGGGAGTGGTGCGCAATTCCGCGGGACTGCCGCGCCCGAAGTAGAATATAACGAATTCAATGCTAACCGATATGGACTGGTATGTGAAGATGATTCACGTCCACGTATCCAACATAACAATATTCGATCAAACTATGAATATGCTATCATCTGCTATTCTACCGCCTCGCCTGAGATCATATCCAACAATATCACGTTAAACAGTGGATGGGCAGTTTACGATGGTGGCAGACTCCGAGACAATTATATTAGTGGAAATAAACAGGTCGGACTGAATATTACTGAAATGAGTATTAGCACGCAAAGCGACCAGTTTTATGGCGTTGATGAAGTATTTGATCCAAGAAATACACCTGTCTTAGAGGCTGGTGTACCAAACGATAAATTTTAGTCAAATGAGCCGAGTCAAAGCATATCTTGAACTCATCCGCTATCCGCTTTTTGCAATTCCAATCGTCGCGACGCTTCCAGGGGTGCTTATTGCGAGCGAAGGGAAATTGACGTGGCGTGTTGTTGCTGCACTCATCATTGCGATGTTCGGTTACTTTGCAGGGATGATAAAAAATGACTATTTCCACCATGAAACAGACGCTCTAACAAATCCTGACCGTCCGCTCCCTTCAAATCGGTTAACACCTAAACAAGCACTCGTCCCAGCAAGTATTATCTATGCCCTCTGTGTCATCAGTGGATTTTTGCTAAGCGTAAAAGCAGGTTTGTTGGTAATGGCGTTAGTTGCGATTTCGCACCTCTATAATGCAATTTTCAAAGCAAAAGGAATCTTAGGGAGTTTGACACTGCCTTTGGGAATTGGACTGTTGAACGTCTTCGGTGCGTTGGTCGTAAGTGATAGTGTCCCACGATTAGTGTGGTATGCATTTGGGGCTACCACGTTCTACGACTTAGGCACGCATATTATAACCACGTTTAAAGACATTTCCCGTGACAAACAGCACGGTATCACAACAACACCCGTGCAACTCGGTATTCGTCCAGCACTGTTTTTGTCTGCTGCTGCAACGATTTTAGCATTCGTCATCGCATTTTTACCGTATTGGTTGGAACAACCGCTTGTCCAAAAATATTATGCAGTCTGGGTAATTCTGGGTTTGGTTGCTGCTGTTGTTACCCGTATCCCGCTCTATCTCCAACCGAACGAGAAAAACGGTTATTTTGCCTTAAAAGGGTCTATGATTGGTTCAATACTCTTTTTTCCGTGCCTAATGGGTACACAAGTATCAATTGGTGTCTCTACAGCTATTATTTTGCCGTTACTATTTGTGACAATGCTACTGTTGAGAACATCACGACAAGAGGTATGAAGATAAAAACGAATAAAGGATAAAACATGAAAAATATCGTTTTGTTAATTACTGATACGTTCCGCTATGATAATCTCGGTGAACGGGCAGAAAAACCTATCCGTACACCGATGCTTGATAAATTTGAAGCAGAACGCGCAACTGCTATTGATAAATTCTATATGAGCAGTTTTCCCACAATTCCACACCGCACTGATGTTGCGACTGGTACATTGGGATGGCCGCACTACGGGTGGCAACCCATTGATCAGAGCGGACCAAACCATATTGCACAACTTTTAGGGGGGCAAGGATACGCCACGCAGCTAATTTGCGATTGCCCGCATCTGTTTAATGCCCGCTTCCAGCAAGGATTTCAGGCTGCGTTCCAACACCGTGGACAAGAAGGGGACAAACCATTACTCCATCTCAATGATGAAATACAGGCAATCATGCCGGATGAGAAAACACGTCCGAATCCTTCGTTCCGAGGAAACACCTTGCCCAATACACACCGTTGGACAAACCGATACTATCAATACGAGGCAGAGACGTTTTCTGGCAGGACATCGCAAACCGCCATAAGATTTTTAGAGGAGAACTATCACTCAGGTCCTTTCTTCCTTTGGGTTGATTTCTTTGATCCGCACGAACCCTGGGATCCACCAGAATACATTGTCAAACGTTACGATCCAACCTATTCTGGACCGCCAATGCTTCATCCGAATTATGGACGGTCATCTATTTATACAGATGCGGAATTGCACAACCTGTGGGCACATTATGCAGGTGAATCCGAACTTGTGGATCGACATATCGGTCAGATTATCCAAAAAGTTGATGACCTTGAACTTTGGGATGATACGCTTGTTGTTGTAATGTCTGACCACGGCATGTCTATCGGAGAACACGAAAGGACAGGGAAATCAAATATTGATCCTGAGGATCCGAGGTATTGGCCCACCTATCCCGAAATTAACCATCAAATGTTTTTGATTGCTGGTAGCGATGTGCCACAAGGACAACGTCTTGATCTAATTGCACAACCGATGGACATTTTGCCGACTTTGTGTGATTTAGCAGGTGTTACACTTGATCCGCGGAAACCTTTTGAGGGACGATCTTTTGCAGATGCGCTCCTCAGCGGTGATTCTCAGCATAGGGAGTATGCAGTAACAGGAACTCACATCGGTTCACGCAATGGCACTGTGCCACGCCGCGCGACAACACCCTTCCTTGTTACTGAACGTTGGGGGTACGCACCTGTTGGTGCGCACGGCACACCTGAATTGTTTGACTTGACAGTTGATCCAATTGCAACGAATAATCTTGCGGAGGATAACGCTGCGCTTGTTACCGAATTGCATCAACTCTTTATGGCACATCTTTTGGAGCATAACGCACCAGAGAATTTCCTTGCGTTATGGCAAGAGTCTCCTACAGGAGATGGCAAAGGGAAGTGGGCAATTGATTATCCGGAAGAAGATAAAGAATAGAACAGAAACACTTTGACATAAGCGTTTAGCAACCTAACGGACTGCGTGTGTTGTCCCATAACTTGTTAGGTTGTGCTTCCGTTTCTGCACCATAACTGTCAATTTAAGAAAATATTTCTTATTCTAAAAATCCTTCTGAATAGGCATGAAGAGGCATGAAGGTTGGGACTGTCCGACATTTCAGTCCCGTAGGGACGATATGTTTATAGAAAAACGTTGAACAAGGTCTCTTTAGTCCCATAGGGACGATATGTGGATACCACCAATGACAAGTCCATAAACATTGCGTCCCTACGGGACTGAAGAGTGAGTTGAACATAATTCTATAAACATTGCGTCCCTACGGGACTGAAGAAGGTTCTCCTATTTAGAAAATCCCTAAATTGACACATAAAGTTGTGCTCCATTTCTGCATAACCTAACAGGTTATGCTACAGAAATATCCAAGTAATTGCTTTACTATACTATCGCGAAGGAATAAGAACGAGATGGAAACTTCAAATTCCTTGTCTGATGAACTCAAGCATATTGTAGGCGAGTCTGGCATGTTGCCGAAGGAACAGGTTTCGGCATATACTTATGACGGTATGGTCCCAAAGGTAGTCATAGCTCCGTCATCTGTACAAGAAATACAAAATATCCTTCGGTTCGTATCAGATCAGAGTTTATCTGTAATGCCTGCAGGTGCAGGGACAAAACTCGGAATTGGCAACTTAGCTGAAGAAACGGATATTGTGTTGGTAATGACTCGGCTGAATAAGGTGGTGGAATACGAGCCGGCAGATTTGACTGTGACAGTTGAAGCGGGCATTAGGTTGGCTGAACTTCAAACTGAGTTGGCACAACATCGGCAGTTTCTTCCGCTAAATCCGCCTTATGCAGACCGGTGTACTATTGGTGGAATTGTTGCCACAAATGCCAGCGGTCCACTACGTCTTCAATATGGGACTCCGCGAAATTTAGTTTTAGGAATGCATGTAGCACATATTAATGGCACGGTTGTTAAGAGTGGCGGAAAAGTTGTTAAAAACGTTGCGGGATACGACCTTAACAAACTGTATATCGGGGCATTCGGAACGCTCGGTATTATTACCGAAGTAACTCTTAAATTAGCACCGCTGCCTGCTCATCAGGCAATACTTGCCGCGCAGTTTCAATCCATTCACGATACGGTTAATACTGGATTAAGTATCGTCAGTTCACAGACGTTGCCCTCTTTCGTAAATCTGTTCGTAAATGTGCCTATCAATCAGTTTGAGGAGAAGAAACCGACACTAATAGTTGGATTTGCTGGGGATTCGGAAACTGTAGCATGGCAGCTCAACGCAACCCAAACACTTGTGGAACAAAATGGTGCTTTAGGTGTGCAAATAATAGAAGGTGAATCGCGAGTTAACATTAGTCATGTTGTGCAGGAGTTTCCAGCGGTTGATAATGCTCATGGGACTTCGCTTGTAAAGATAAATCTCAAACGATCAGATATAGCCGAATTTGCTGAGCAGCTTCGTAAAGAGACTAATGAAATGATGGCACTGTTGGGAAACGGTGTACTGTATCTCAAAATTATAATAAATTCTAACACCGATTTTCAACGACTTGCAAATACCCTGACAGAACTGCGTCAACGTGTTATAGATTTGGGAGGCAATCTTATCATAGAGACAGCACCACCTGAACTCAAACGACAAGTTGATGTGTGGGGACCGATAGGTAGCACAGAAAACTTAATGAAACAGGTTAAAGCAAAATTTGATGCGTCTGGGTTGTTGAACTCTGGGCGTTTTGTTTCAAGTATCTAATCAGTGTTACGCTTGTCTATATCGCTCTTGAACTAACGCCTTAATATCTTTTATCGGATGTTTCTCCGGTTACTTCCGTGTATAAAAAAAGGTGAAAACATGGAAAAGACAAGGAGCATTTTGTGGATTGATTGCACATTAAAAGCACCGCCTGCAAGCGCACATTTAAAATCTGAGTTGAAGCCTTATATTCGATTTTTAGAATATCACGGATATGATGTTTCATTAGCAGATAACAGCGTTCAGGGTATCGCTTTATTGCGGGATATTACATTTCACGCGGTATTATTAAACTATGATGTCTCAACACGAACTGATGATTTACTTACATATATCCGTAAAGAGGATGCACATATCCCAATTATTCTGTTGACGCAGGCGGGCGGTCAAGAGATGATGGCGCAAGCGAGTCTTCATGGTGTTGACGACGTGTTGATTATGCCTACAAATCCCAGGCAGTTGCTTTCATCACTCACATTTTTACTGGAAAAGCACAGCCTACAAGAAGCATATACGCCTCAAGCTTACGTAGAGAACTTTAATAAGCAGAGCGCTTTGGACTACAGCCAAGCGCATACCATGGTTGATCACTACCATGATAATGATTGGCAGGCATGGATAGATACCTATATCCATTTCGTTCAATGGGATATTAAATTAGATGGACTTTCTAATGTTGAAGAGTTGAGAACAATCCATGCCAGCGAAAAACGCGAAGCCAATTCGACCTTTGCAGATTATATCCAAAACAACTATAGTCGGTGGCTTGAGGGTGAAAACTCGCCCACTTTATCTGTAGATGTTTTCTACAAATACGTAATTCCTGAGATCCAAGTAGGAAAATCTGTGTTATTTGTCGTAATGGATTGTATGCGGTTAGACCACTGGTTGAAAATTGAGCCGCTGCTCTACCGTGATTTCCACATGACAAAACACTATTACTATTCTATATTACCAACGACAACGCACTATGCCCGCAATGCTATTTTTAGCGGTCTGTTTCCGAGAGATTTGGCCGAACGATACCCCGCTCTATATGCCGAACCAGATGAAGAACATACAAGTATCAACCGTTATGAGAAAGAGTTGATGCGTTTGCAACTTGAACGGCATGGGATTGCACTCAAACCGTCATCACACTACTTCAAAATTTTTGATGCACGCGGAGAAATTCAATATCTACAGTGGTTAACTGACGCAAACCGAATAAGTTTAGCAGCAGTTGTAGTTGATTTTCTCGACATGCTGACACATTTACGAAGTGACTTGGCACTTTTCCAGCAACTTATTCCAAATGAAGAAGCGTTTCGGACACTTGTACAAACTTGGTTTCGAAATTCCAGAATATATAAAATAATTAAGCTCGCAGCCGAACGGGAGATAACTATAATAATGACATCAGATCACGGTTCGGTGTTGTGTCAAAATGCTGCGAAAATATCAAGTCAGTACGAACTTTCGAGCGGACTCCGGGTAAAAGAAGGCAAGGAAATATCGTGTGATCCTGAAGTGGGTTATTTTATAAATAACCCAAAAGCATATCGATTACCTTATGAGGCATCAGAGAAAAACTATATTCTTGCTAAAGAGGATTACTATTTTGTTTACGAAAGACAGTTTAACGTCTACAAAGAGATGTTTCACGGGAGTTTCCAACATGGAGGTGTTTCATTAGAAGAGATGATTCTTCCGTGTGTTGTGCTTGAACCGCGGTGAGGGTTGTGTCTGAGTAGTGCTTCTAAATTAACACGATATACAATCCATCCAAATTCTCTTTCTAAGGAGAACTAATAATGTTGAAAAAGATCGAGCTAAACAAGTTTTTATTATTGATTCTGCTAATAGGTTTTACGACAATACTCCCTATTTGTACACAAGCACAATTCCCAGACTTTGACCTTCCAGACAATCAACCTATTGAAAAGGTGAGTGCTGAAGGATATATCTCTTTAGACAAGGTACAACCCGGTAGAGACTTCAAAATTGCGATTGTTGTAAAGATTGCAGAAGGATGGCATGTCAATGCTAATCCTGCTGGCGAAAATCTTATCCCGACTGAAATAACGCCCTCTGATACGCCGAACTTAACTTTTGGAGAAGCGATATACCCGATGGGGGAAACACTTAATCTCGCTTCAATTGGAGAGGCACCGGTCTACCACGATACGATTACAATCGGTGTTCCGGTAACTTTGCTCCAAAATGCGCCGATTGAACCTATAACTTTGGATATGCAACTTCGCTATCAAGCGTGTAATGATGAACAGTGTCTGTTCCCTGAAACACTAAGTGTCTCCATACCGATTGATGTTGTCAGTGTAGCAGAAACTTCGCAACAAACTAATGAGGCTATTTTCGCCAATATCGCATTTGATAACACGGCAAACGACAGCAGTGAAGATCAAGGTGGAATTGCAGGCGCACTGTCTGGCGGAAATTTATGGCTTGCATTTCTGCTTGTGTTTGCTGGGGGAATTGTGACAAGTTTGACACCTTGCGTATATCCTCTAATTCCGATAACGGTCTCGATCTTCGGGGCGAATGAGTCTACTGGAATACTTAAATCTTTTCTGCTTTCTGTTGTATATGTCTTTGGCATTGTTGTCACCTATTCAATTTTAGGTGTAGCCGTAGCATCAACGGGGGCAGTATTTGGTCAGATAATGGCAAATCCGTGGGTAATAGGTTTTATCAGTGTAATTCTTGTTTCTCTTGGTTTATCAATGTTTGGTGTTTTTGAGATCCGGCTTCCATCTTCAATGCAAAACATGCTCAATACTGTCGGTGGTGCAGGATTTTTTGGTGCTTTCGGTATGGGCACTGTCGCGGGTGTCATCGCAGCACCCTGCACAGGCCCAGCTTTGGCTGCTGTCTTGGCATATATTGCAACAACAAGTAGTTTAGTGCTTGGGTTTTGGTTGATGTTTACCTATGCCCTCGGTATGGGTTTATTGTTCATTGGGATAGGTACGTTCTCAGGTTTACTCTCTGCCCTTCCCCGTTCAGGCGGGTGGATGTACGTTTTGGAAAATATCTTTGGTATCGCAATTATAACGATGGCACTCTACTTCCTCAAAGATGTCAAACTCTTTGCCCCGTTAAAAAGTTTCCTTCAGAATTCACTCCCATTTTTCGGTATCGCGGCAGGTTTAATTCTTATAGGGCTGCTTCTCGGTAAGTTAACACAACGTTTTAGTGGTATTTCTGCGGGGATGAAAGTCCGTAAAGCGTTTGCTCTTTTGCTGGTAATAGTTGGGGCGTTTATGATAGTGGGCGGACTTCAACAGCCCGTTGCTGGACCGCATCTGAACTGGGTTTACGACGAACCCGCAGCATTGCAAATCGCTGAACAGGAAGATAAATTGGTTATGCTTGATTTTTATGCAACTTGGTGCGGAGCTTGCAATGAACTGGACCACAAAACTTTTTCTAATCAAGATGTTATTGATAAGTTAGAGGATTATGTTACTGTCAAGCTTGATTTTTCGGCTAAATCCGATAAAGTATTATCAGAAAAGTATCAGATTCGCGGATTGCCTGTTGTCATTTTTATGGACTCCCAACGTAATATTCTCGAGCGAATTGAAAAGTTCGTTGACGCAGAGGAGATGCTGAAAATAATCGAAAATGTTGAGACTAAGGCTAAATCTGCTAAGGGTAGTACTTTGTAAAGGAGCACACATGGAATCAAATAACCAGACAGAAAGAAAATCACTTTTTTCCTTTGATCGTTGGCTTTTGTATACAGAAATCATTGCAATTATTGGGTTCGTAGTGCTTGCAGCGTTTTTCACGCAACGAGGCGGTGCTGAACCGAAATCGCCTCCGTTGTCTCAAGCTGAAACCTTTATTACTGAGGCGGATGCGTACTTTGATAAACAACACTTAGGCAGAGCTGTATTCTTCTATTGGCAAGCACTTCAGGCATTTGAAACTGAAAAAACAGAAGAAAATAGAGCAGATCGGTTGCATGCCAACCTTCGTATTGCAGAGATTTACTCTCAGCGTAGCTGGTTAAAAGATGCCAAATCACGGCTTGATTATGCTGTCCATATCCAACCGAATCATGAAGATGTCCTCCTGTTAAGTGGTAAGCTTCTTCGTGATGAGGGCGAGCTTAAAGATGCAACTACACAGTTTTTGGCTGTCCTGGAAAAGAACCCTCATAATGCCGAGGCACACTATCTTCTTGGCGTTCTGTATCAAGGAAGTAGACAGTATGAAGCGGCATCAAGACACTACAGAGCCGCGATTGAAAGTGATTCGGAATTCGCACATGTTCCATCAGAAAAAGCACCTATCGGTGTGCTTGCACGTCTTCAATTATCACGGACCTATAACAAGATGTTCCAAAGTTATCGATTTCTTGACCGAGAACTTACCAGTGAAGATATTGCAGAAGCCTCACGACTTGAAACACAGTCAGTTCTTCTTTTAGAAGAAGCAGTTCAGCAACAACCGGAAATGCAAGAGATTGTCAACGACTTAATTGGTTTGCTCTACGTACGTGCCAATGCATTGAAGCGCGAAGCAGCAACAAGACCTTATGCAGATGCATTAGAAGTCTATGAACGGATTGTGGAACTTGATCCGACAGAAATTCAAGCATGGCAAGAGATGGGGGAAATTTATGCTGGATTTCTTGGAGATAAACCGAAAGCACTTGAAATGTACCGAAAAGTCTATGAACTTGAACCGCATGCAACTTTCTTAGCAATAATCAAATCACTTGAAGAAGAAATTGCTGCAGAAAATGCACCTTTGGAATGATAGAAACCTGCTGTAATTTGGAACTACTTCAATATCAATGTACTCTGTTACATGACGTTTTGTTAGTTTTATCATGAGTTGATACCTTCTTGAGTCCCGACAAATCATGCAGCGGACCACACGCGTATGCTGCATGATTTGGTAGGGACGATATGTTTATAGAAAACGTTAAATACCCTATCTTTAGTCCCGCTGAATGCCATACGGGGAATGCCTAAATGGCATTCATACCGTTGATTTGGCGCATTCATAGCGTTGATTTGGTAGGGACGTGAAATGTCATCGATTATCAGTGTATTACACGGGTATGTAAATATTTGACATTTTTTCTCTTGCTATCTATTGAGATATGTGGTATCGTAACGAAATGAATTTCGACCTCATAAAAGCGAGCAATACGTTTAGTATGCAGAAAAAATTGGTTAGTATCCTCTTCATCTGTAGTTTGTTTCCAATTCTTGCTAATGCGGCACCGCCAAAGGTCCGTACTCATCTGCCGCCAAATTCGGTTGCGATGAGTGATGATGCTTTAGCTACTTTTTTCAACCCTGCCGGTCTCGGTACTAGCCGCGCGCTGAATTTATACTACTTACGCACATATCGCAGCAATTTGCCCGGTGACGATGCTTTCTTTCTCTCTGTCCCTGGTGGCGGATTCAGCATGGAATTTGCAAACGCTTTGAACGATATTGATTTTACGCGTTATAGTCTCTCTGCTGGACATCATTTCGGGAGTGCCCTATACTGGGGAACAAGTTATAGTTGGATTAATTCTGACAACAGATTTTATGACCGATATAAATCGCTTTCTGTCGGGTTAATGTATCGGCGCCGCTACATCTCAATCGGGGCAATAGGACGCGACCTGAATCGACCAAAATTACAAAATCAAAAATTAGGACGCACCTACGACTTAGGTGTCGCGCTGCGCCCAGGAACATGGCGGACCACTTTTTCCATAGATATGCGGAAAACACAAGATGTGGGTGGAATTGATTTGAGTTACGCCGTTGAAATCCGTCCGATACGTGAACTTATGCTGCGCGGCACATACAATAGTGATAGTAGTTTTGATATCCGCTTTGGCATTAATATCGGAAATTTCGGTATTGGTACTGCAAACTATTTTGATGAAAATAGTAAAACAGATACTGGTGTGGGGTACTTTCACTTTTCAACAGCCTCTATAACGAAACCGATCCCTCGTAAACGTCTTTTTCTTGACTTAGACATGCACCAACTTGACTCAATACTCCGAATCGCTAAATGGGACGAAGATGTAGCAGGTGTTCTAATTCGAATGAACGGGAGCGAGTATGGAATGGGACAATTTCAAGAAGTCCGTGATGCAATTTTAGAATTCAAGGAATCGGGCAAAGTCGTTATGTGCTATATCACCGACTGCTCTACTGGAGATTATATCGTTGCCGCTGCATGTGATGTGATCTTGATGCATCCAAGTGCCGAAGTTCGTCTTATCGGTTTACGGTCAGAACGCACTTTTTACAAAGGAGCGTTGGACAAACTCGGCATCCGAGCACATCTTGAACATATCGGTGAATATAAATCTGCATCAGAACCATTCACTCGAAGCGATATGTCCGTACCACATCGCGAGAACCAAAATGCGCTCCTTGATGACCTATACGATCAACTCACTAAAAATATTGCTACAGCAAGAGGGTGGACATCTGAACACGTTAAACAACTAATTGACCACGGGCCCTATACTGCTATTGGCGCACTTAGATCTGAAATTGTGGACGAACTTGTTTATGAGGATAGACTGAAGCACAGAGCAAGTAAACTTGCGGAAGGTGATGTCACCCTTGTTGAGATCAATGAGTATCTAAATAGTGGTTTGTACCCTCACGATTGGGTGGTACCAAAACCCAAAATTGCAGTTATTGAAGCAAAAGGGTTGATGTTAACCGGAGAAAGTTTTAACGATCCTTTTACTGGTACGACGGTAATGGGAGCAGAGACGATTGCTCGTGCAATCAAGTATACGCGTGAAGACACATCAATTAAAGCAGTTGTCTTGCGAATTGATAGTGGTGGTGGGTTAGTTATCGCTGCAGATATTATCTGGAATGAACTCATGTGGCTCACGCAGGTAAAACCCCTTGTTGTCTCTATGGCAGATGTCGCCGCTTCTGGCGGATATTATATTGCTGCGCCTGCGGATGTTATTGTCGCTGAACCAGGGACAATAACTGGTTCGATCGGTGTCATCGGTGGAAAGTATAGTTTCAAAGGGTTGTATGAAAAACTCGGTATCAAGAAAGAAATTATGACTCGCGGGGAACATGCAGACTTTTATAGCGATTATAGCGATTATCCACCTCACGAGCAGGAGATTATTCAGAAACAGATCAACGAAATTTATGAGGATTTTATCTCTAAAGTCGCACAGGGAAGAACGCAATTAACGAGAGAAGACATGGATAAAGTTGCCCGCGGCCGTGTGTGGACAGGAAGGCAAGCGAAAGAGAAAGGATTGGTTGACGAACTCGGTGGATTGAGCAAAGCGCTTTCAATTGCAAAAAATCTTGCAGGATTGGAAAGAAAAGTTGTTGAGATTGTTAGGTTTCCTAAACGACCTTGGATAACACAATTATTGGCAAATATTCAACTGATATCTAAGAAAAGTATGTTCCAGCTGTCAGATATTCATCAATCTTTAGGACATCAATTGTTTGGAAATACCTTGAGCTTAAAATTAGTCAATATCATCAAAAAGCATCGGATTTTTCTTTTAATGCCTTATGAAGTGAAAGTCAGTTCATAAAGCGGATTTCTGGATTGTATTTTGCTATTATAACCTAAGTTGCCACCTTGTAGCACAATCTGTTAGATTGTGCTTGTGAAAACGCAAACTAACAGTTTGCTTTACAGAAGATTGCTTAGACCGAACTCACGTTAAAACTATAAAATAAACAAAAACTATAAAATAAACAGAAAATTCAAGGTAAGTATTCAATGACACAAGCCAATGAATTTGCTATTGCCAGAAAAAAGATGGTCCGGGACCAAATTGAAAATCGAGATATTCGGGATCCGGATGTGTTGGCTGCGATGCGAAAAATTGAAAGACATCTTTTTGTTACATCTGAATTTCGTAAATGGGCATACCATGATAGACCCCTTCCAATTGATAAGGGACAAACAATTTCGCAACCTTATATGGTTGCTTTGATGACAGAATTACTCAATTTAAACCCTGATTCGAAAGTGCTTGAAATCGGCACAGGGTGTGGATATCAAACCGCTGTGTTAGCAGAACTTGTCCAGAATGTGTATTCCGTTGAAATTCTATCAGAACTTGCTAAAAGTGCTAAAACAAGGTTAAAGGCACTTAACTATCAGAATGTCCATATTAAACATGGAAACGGATATCACGGTTGGATAGAACATGCACCTTATGATGCAGTCCTCGTAACGGCTGCGCCCAAAAAAATTCCGCATCGACTTACACAACAACTTGCTGAAGATGGACGAATGGTTATACCTATAGGTTCGGGTATGCAAGAACTGTTCTTAATTCAGAAATATTGTGGTAAAGTTGAAACCACAAGAATAACTGGTGTTAGTTTTGTTCCGATGACAGGGACACCTTAGGAGAAACAATGACAAAAATTAGATTGAGATGCTATTTCATTCTGCTGATGTTCCTATTTTTCAGCTCGCCTACTTTTGCTGCTTTTAATGACATCGGCATTGGTGCGCGTCCCCTCGGTCTCGGTGGGGCGTTCGTCGCGCTTGCTGATGATAGCAATGCGGCAAACTATAACGCTGCTGGCTTAGCTTATATTGAGGAGATTCAGATCGGTGCAACTTACGCACAGCGCTTTAATGGGCGTATTACCTATAACACGATTGGCGGGATTGTACCACTCGGCAGGGTGGGAACACTTGGGGCAAACATCGGTATCCTTACGGAAGACTCTGACATTTATCAGGAACAAACACTACGTTTTTCTTATGGGAACACTATTTTTAAGCAATTCGGGGTTGGTGTTAACCTAAAGCTGCTTGGCATTAACTTTGATGCAGAAAACGAATTTGTTACCGAGAATCCGTATTTTACGCAAACCTCAAGTTCAGCTTTATCGTTTGATGTTGGTTTGATTGCAAAGCCGTTCAATAGTTTAAACATCGGTATATCTGTAGAAAATCTACTTCCTGCCAATATGAGTATCTCTGAGGCTAATACAGATTCAGTTCCCCAAAATATTCGCGTAGGTATAGTATACCGGCTTAAATCTATCGCTGCAATGAGTGCTCAAGGTGCTGCGATCAGTAATTTGTTGAAATCAACTTTAGGTACTGTTGAGGTGTTGTCACGTAGTGGTGAAATTTACACACGCGCAGGTGTAGAAATATGGGTGAACAAAGCCATCGCTATCCGAGGCGGTTATGGAATGAATAGCGGGGGAAATTCTGCTACTATCTTTAGTCTCGGTGGTAGTGCCAAGATTCCGATCAGCAGCACATCCCTGCAACTTGACTACGGATTTCAGTTATTGACCGGAGACCTTCAGGACAACACTACACAAAGATTCTCTGTAAACCTACTATTCTAAGAAGGAATTATACCTTATGAAAAACGCAATCCTTAATTTGATCCTTATTGTTAGCCTATTAATCGTTTTCCAGAGTTACGGTGGAAGCGCATCAGTTGATTCTCGCGGTGAAATTAACGTTAACGTTAAAGACGAAACTGAAGGTATTGTTCCCGCCAGTTCAACGGTGCCGCTGATTATGACACTCAGAATTGACAGGTCGTTGGCAGAACCTGGTGAAGAAATTAAGACTATTGAAATAACATTACCCCCAGGATTTGTTTCGAAAAAGTCTGATTTTGATAGTATTTCACGAGAAGGAGAAAAACTGCCTGATGCAGAAGCAGTCATCTCCGGAAATCTGCTGCGTGTAGAACTTACACCAGCAATCACTGATCATAAAAATTCCAGTTTTGAAATCAAATTTGACTGTAGAACATCAAATAATGTTTCTGAAGCAGTGTTCAGCGTCCTACTTCGCAATAAAGATGATGCACCAATCAGTGAATTTGTCAAGCCAGGAGATGCAGATGGCAAATCAAATAACGATGACTTTACATTACAAGTAATTCCAAATGTGCCACCCGCGCCTGTCTCCGGTTTTACCGCAGAAGCCGATAAAACTGGCGAAAATGATGTAACACTCCGTTGGCAGAAATCAACTGATCCAGATGTTAGTGGATACCTCATCTATCGAGACGAGGATTTCCAAATTGATGTGAAAAACAGTGAATTAACGACATTCCGTGATGCGATATTCCGTGATGTGAATGTCACTCCGGGAAACCATACCTATCAGATTACTGCTTATAAGATAAAAACTTTATACTCTGCACGCTCACAGGCACAAACTGTGAGTGTCTCGGAAGACACCGCAGTGCCAGAGCCGCCGCCGGCACTTGAAATCGTTGCTTCAGCCGAAAAAGTAGATATTTTATGGAAACGAAGCGTTAGTCGTGATGTATCAAAGTATCGAATTTTGTTTGGATCATCAGAATCTGAAACTCTGGAACCTCTCCCTGATAAAGAAAATCTAACTCCACATCAGGATTATTTAGGCAAAGGCTATACACATAGATATATTCATATTCGACGTTTGCCAATAGGAAGTTTTACTTATGCTGTAGTCGCAATTGATGAGGCAGATAATGAATCCGCACCCACAAAGAAAAGGCTTCGAATATTTGATAAACCTTATCCTAACCCATTTACACCGTTATCAGCCGACTCAGATTTCAATACCGTTGTCTTTCCGGCACGTGCCATTGAAGATGTTGAAGGAGAATTTAGTGTGCTTCTCTTTAATCTGAATGGCGTGCTTGTAAAAACCTTGACTGCACAACTTGGGGAAACGGAACTGAAATGGGACGGTAAAAATGAAAGCGGTGAAATTGTTGAAAGCGGCATTTATATTTATCAATTACAGGTTGGGGATAGTTATAAAACAGGAACAATTATTCTGGCAAAATAGAGGCACATCTATATTCTACCGTTCATAAATTAACGTGAGTTTGATAATAAAAATGTGAGTTCGCTCTAAACACTTTTCATGGGTAAAAAAGCAGTCTTTTTGTAGCATAACCTATTAGGTTGTGCCGTTTTTTGCGAAAAATAGCAGAGAACGCTGCGGGTGAAAACTTTTTCAAGCTCACGTTAAATTACTGCCCTCGTTTCCGCAACAGAAATTGCTGGAGCAATATATCGAAACAAAAGTGTTTTATGAAATAGTTTTTGGAAATATTGACTCAATATTAGATATACATGTATACTATAAATAAGACTCTTCTCAGAAGAATCAGGACTTACGCATTTTCTCTTAAAGTCCCCCTGATAAGGGGGATTTAGGGGGTTAAAAAGACGAAAAACACTGAAATACCGGACTATTTAACCCCCCTGCCCCCCTTATCAAGGGGGAATGCGTAAGTCCTGAGAAGAATTTTAAATTTTTAAAGGAGTTATTATGAACAGATTAAAGGCATCTTTACAATTATCAAAAATCATTAGATTTTCAATTATTTGTACTTTAGCAATTGCCTTACCAGCTATGGCAGGATGGGTTGTAATACAAACAAGCGATCCAGGCCATCGTGATTATATGTCTATTACATTTACAGGAGAAAATACTGGGTGGGTTGTAGGTTCAGCACTGCTTGATGATTTAGATAACCCTGGCTTCATCGGATATACGATGGATGGTGGGAAAACGTGGCAAAAATCGGATGTAAAACTCAGAGCAGACTTAGCCGGAATCTTTTTTTTAGATGCGAATCACGGG
>PYJA01000091.1 GCA_003635185.1 Candidatus Poribacteria bacterium
GCTTTTGCGCGGTTTTTGCAAAGGTGCTTCTTCCTCACAACTCTCACGTGAACTCGGGATAAGTTTTCCAACGGTGCTGTCTATAAGGCGGGTTCTTCAAGATGCTGCCCAGATGCTGCAACCGGAGGATGCTTTGCCGGACACTGAGATAGAAACAGATGAGATGTTTCAAAATGCGGGTGAAAAAGGCGAACCGCATAAAGACCCAGAGGATCCCCCGCGTCGGCGTGGGAATAAACGGAGAGGTCATGGCACTTATGCGAATGATCGTCCCCCTATAGTCGGCACAATAGGGCGCAAAAGCAAGCGCGTCCGGTTGCGTGTGGCACATCGGACTGATAGTGCGACCCTCTCCGCACACGTGCATCAGTTCACGCTCCCCCTGGCTATTGTCCGGACAGATGGATGGCGTGGCTATAACGGTATTGATCGTTCCCATGCGATAGTGTGTCATAGTGATGGTGAATGGGCAAGAGATGACGATGCGGATGGGATTTGCGAAACTCACATCAACACGATTGAAGGTGTGTGGACAACGGTGCGTAACTTTCTCCGTCCCTTTCGCGGTGTTCATAAAAAGTTCCTTTCAGGATATATCGCTATCTGTGAATTTGTTATTAACCTCAAATCTGTCACCGTTGAGTTTATATCAAAACTTGTCAAACGCACTAAATCTTAATATGAGCCGTTTTATCCATGTGTCAGGGTTATTTTGTTTGCCAGATTTGAAAAAATATGGTATACTTTCTTTAATTTCAAGACAGAGAGGAGAATTGTGATGGAAATTGTAGCACTTGGGAAAACAGGTTTAGATGTTTCACGGCTCTCAATTGGGACAGGGTCGAACGGCTGGAATGGGCGTTCAAATCAAACAGATTTGGGATTAGAGGGTTTACGTGATTTACTACTGTTTGCACACGAAAATGGCGTTACCTTCTGGGATTCTGCTGACCAGTATGGTAGCCATCCACATATCAAAGAGGCGCTCAAAGAGCTGCCTCGGGAAAGTGTCACTATCACTTCAAAGACAGTATCTCGCACGCGTGAGACTGTTGAAGCAGATGTGAAGCGGTTTCTCAAAGAGATCGGTTCTGATTATGTAGACATCGTTTTGCTGCACTGCTTAACACAAGTAGATTGGCCGAGGCGTTATCCGGATGCAATGGAAGCACTCACGCGCTGTAAAGAGCAGGGGTTGATTCGCGCACACGGTGTATCTTGCCACGATTTCGGTGCGTTCCAAACATCCGCTATGACCGAATGGGTTGAGGTTGTGTTGGCACGGATTAATCATGCGGGTGTTTCTATGGATGCATCGCCTGCCGATGTTATCCGAACAATGGAGCAGATGGCGTTTGTCGGAAAAGGTATCTACGGCATGAAAGTCTTGGGCATGGGGAAGTTGGCAAAAGATGCAGATGATCAGCGTGAGTCCATCGAATTTGTGATGGGATTGCCTTGTGTCCACGCCATGACTATTGGTATGACTTCTCAGGCTGAAGTGGAAGCAAACGTAGCCGTTGTTAACGAATTGTCGGAGAAGGGCTTATAACAAATTTTATTTCTTATAGCGCGAAGTATCCTGCCTTACATTTTAAGGTCGGGTACTCGCGCTGTTTCTTATAGAGTGCAACTAAACGAGAGAGAATTCATGGAAAAATACGAAATAGTTATCGGTTTGGAAATCCACGCAGAATTATGTACAGAGAGTAAGTTATTTTGCAACTGTGCTTATACATTCGGCGCGTCTGCCAACGACTGCACATGCCCAATCTGTTTAGGAATGCCGGGAACGTTGCCGGTTATCAATCAACGCGCGTTGGAGTTCGCTGTGCGTGCAGGCCTAGCGATGAATTGTGAAATAACATCATATAGTAAGTTCGATCGTAAAAACTATTTCTACCCTGATTTGCCGAAAAACTATCAGATTTCGCAGTATGACCTGCCATTGTGTAAGAATGGTGAGATAACGTTTGAATTTGATGGACAATCCAAGACCGTTGCACTTCGCCGAATTCATCTGGAAGAAGATGCTGGAAAATCTATTCATGCCGAAGTCACAGGCGATCCCACTCGTAGTTTTATGGACTTCAATCGGGCAGGTGTGCCACTCATGGAAATTGTAACCGAACCCGAAATTCATTCCCCTGAAGAAGCGATTGCCTACTGCCGTGCTGTCAAAGAGATTTTAGAATACATTGAGGTGAGTGATTGCAATATGGAAGAGGGGAGTCTTCGCTGTGAACCGAATATATCGTTGCGTCCACGAGGCAGCCAAGAATTGGGAACGCGTACAGAAATTAAAAATAAAAACTCATTTCAAGAGCTACTTGATGCAATGGATTATGAAGTTAAACGACAGGCACGTATCCTTGATTCTGGTGGCGAGGTTGTTCAAGAAACCTTGTTGTTTGATGCAAACACAGGAAAAACGGTGGCGATGCGTGGCAAAGAAGAGGCGGACGACTACCGTTATTTCCCTGAACCTGATCTGGTTCATGTGCAGATAGATAATGAATGGATTGACGAAATTCAACCGACACTTCCCGAACTCCCCGCTGCCCGCCGCAGAAGGTTTATTGCAAACTATGACATCTCCCCTGAAAATGCTGAATTCCTAACCACTACACGACAACTTGCGGATTTCTTTGATGAGGCTGCACAACTTAGCGGTGAACCGACAACCTGCGCAAATTGGATTATGGGAGACCTCACCCGTCTACTGAACACTGCAGAAATTGAGGTACAGGATTCCAAAGTTACGCCAGCACATCTCAGTGAACTTATTCAGCTGATAAGTAATAATACTATCAGCGGCAAAATTGCCAAATCGGTGTTGGATGATGCATTTGAAACTGGCAAGATGCCGAAACAGATCGTGGAAGAAAAAGGGTTGTCTCAGATTACCGATACTTCTGAGATTGAGGCAATTGTGCTACAGGTCATTGCGGAAAACCCTGGTCCTGCACAAGATTATCGTGACGGCACAAAGAAAGCTATCGGATTCCTTGTCGGTCAAGTGATGAAAGCAACCCGCGGGAAGGCAAATCCGCAACTCGTAAATCAGATTTTGACGCGGGTTTTGTCAGAAAATTAGGATATCCAAACCGAGATATGAACAAGGTGAATGTATGAAAAAATTGCCCCCCACAGATGAAAATCTGAGTCTTTTCTCTGACACAACGGATGGGACTACAAACAGTGTATTCTCCACTGAGCGAATCGTACAAGCCCCGCCTATAGATTTACCCGATTTTCTGATACCGAATACAAGGTTAAAGATGGATGGTCTGAAGTTTCTATCGCATCTACCAATGGAATCTGTCCCTGTAGCATTTCTCGACCCACAGTATAGAGGCGTGCTTGACAAAATGAATTACGGTAATGAGGGAAAAAGTAGAGAGAAACGTAGATGTTCATTGATACAAATGTCTGAAGAACTGATTGGAGAATTCATTCGAGGTATTGACAATGTGCTTATACCCTCTGGACATCTCTTTCTGTGGATGGATAAGTTTCACCTTTGCCAAGGGTTTAAAGCATGGTTTGATGACACACAGTTAGACATTGTTGACTTGATCGTTTGGAATAAAGACAGGTTTGGCATGGGGTACCGCTCCAGACGCGTGAGCGAATTTTGTGTTGTGCTACAGAAACATCCCAGAAAGGCTAAAGGCGTTTGGAAAGTCCACAACATTCGCGATGTCTGGCTCGAACGAACAAAAACAAAGGAACATCCCCATCAAAAACCTATCGGTCTACAGGCTGAACTTATTGCGGCAGTCAGTAACGAAGGCGATTATATAATTGATCCTGCAGCAGGTTCCTTTTCTGTTATGGAAGCAGCACTCTCAAAAGGACGCAATTTTATTGGGTGTGATCTGATTGAACATAATGGTGTGAATTAGAGGCAGAATCTCAAAGCAACCTTTTGGTGAATACGCTTGCAAATAGATGATCTAAAACACAAAGATGAATCATGGGACTTCCGAACAGCAGATACCAAAGAGTACACCCACTGCTTCCACACCTATCCTGCAATGATGATTCCGCAGATCGCAAGGAGGCTGCTAAATCAGTATGGTGTGGAAGGCGAATGGCTCCTTGATCCGTATTGTGGCACTGGCACTTCTCTTGTTGAAGCATCTCTATTCGGCATGCACAGCGTTGGATGCGACATCAATCCGCTTGTGCGTCTCATAGCAACAGCCAAATTAACCCCTGTCCCTTTGAACACACTCGACAGCGAATTGAAAAAGTTAGACGACGTTCTTTTTCAAGTTGAATTCGGAGTTGAAAAAATCCCTGACGCGCCAATTCCGAAAATTCTGAATTTGGATTATTGGTTTTCTCAAGAGATTATCATAAGTATCGCTTACCTATTAGATTGTATTAACAAGATAGCAGATCAAGCAGTTCGGAATTTCATAACTGTCGCATTTTCGGAGACGGTGCGCGAGGTATCCTGGACCCGTACGAGTACGTTTAAATTGCATAGAATGCCTTCAGAGAAACTTGAAAACTTTAATCCTGATGTTTTTGGGACCTTTCGCAAAAAACTGAATAGAAATAGACAGGGTTTGGAAGCATACCTTGAAAAACGCAAAAATGTAAAAGCATCGGTTTGTCCTGTCAATACTGTTAATGGAGAACTGCCGATGCCACGCCCACTTGGAGGCTATAATTTGGTGATTACCTCTCCACCATACGGAGATTCGCATACCACAGTGGCGTATGGACAATTTTCTCGTCTCTCAGCGGAATGGCTCGGTTTGCCAAACGCACGCAAAATTGATAGACTTGCAATGGGTGGACAGAATTCTCATGAAACATTAGTGGATTCCCCTATATCATCTGCCATAGAAAAAATCCGTTCTATTGATGAAAAACGTGCGCGTGAGGTTTCCGCCTTTTACATTGATCTTGGACGTAGCATAGATTCGGTGGTGAAGACGCTTTCACCGCGTTCCACAGTTTGCTATGTTGTCGGAAATCGTCGGGTTAAAGATATTATATTGCCAACAGACGAATTTGTAGTTTTTGCATTTGGAAAACACGGATTTTCACATAAGGAAACTATCGTTAGGAACATTCCCAATAAGCGGATGCCTATTAAGAATAGTCCTTCGAATGTTGCGGGGCAAACCTCAACAACAATGCACGAAGAAAATATCGTTATTTGTCAGAGTACTGCTTAGACATGTCCGTAGGTCAAATTATTCTCTCTTACAGTAAACTTTAGAATTAACAGGACATTTTGAGATGTAGGAGGGAACTCCGATTCCCGACTATCACTGAGTTAAGTCGCGATTCGGAGATCGCTCCTACAGAGACTTTGTATTATTATTTTCAATGTTCACTATATGTAACTCAAGTTTCGCAAGATTTTGTCCCAATTCAGTTTGCGCACTTGCAGACACAATCTGACAGATTGTGCTACTATGTAGCAACTTAGGTAAAAATATGAAAATATCTGAAATTCAAACCGCTTTAGCAACATTAGACCTTGATGCCTGGCTCCTATATGATTTTCGCGGCATCAACCCAATTTCACAGAACGTAGCAGGTTTGACAGGTGCAAACATCACCCGGCGTTGGTTCTGCCTTATTCCTGTGCAAGGAGAACCCAAATGGCTAATTCATCGGATAGAAACATCAAATTTCACCGATGTGCCGGGAACTATCTCGCTTTACGCAGGGTGGCAGGAACTCAACGAAGAGATGAACTCCTTGCTCGGTGATGTCAAATCGGTTGCGATGGAGTATTCACCTAACGCCTCAATTCCCTATATTTCACGCGTAGACGCTGGAACGTTGGAATGGATTCGTGCTTATGGAATTGAGGTGCATTCTTCAGCGGAACTTGCTCAATATATTGAGGCACGTTTAAGCAAAGCACAGTACGAGGGACATCAAAAATCTGCGAATTTAGTCCTGCAAGCAAAAGACTATGCCTTCGCTTGGATTGGTGAGCAACTTAAAGCACGGAATAAAATCACTGAATACGACGTTCAGCAACAGATTCTTCACCAGTTCAATGAAATGGAATTGGTAGCCGATCATCCACCTATCGTTGCTGTTAACGCCAACAGTGGCGACCCACATTACGCACCCACCGAAACTCGCACACAACAGATTAAGCAAGGAGACTTTATCTTAATAGATTTATGGGCAAAGCAGAAAGACCGAGATGCTATTTTCGCAGACACAACGTGGGTAGCTTACGCAGGGAAAACAGTTCCCGACAAGTATGTTGAAATATTTGAAATCGTGAGGGAAGCACGAGATAGGGCAGTGGCGTTCATCCGTGAAAAATGGGCAGCAAACGAGCCGATTCCGGGTCACGCTGTTGACGATTGCGTCCGCGGGTATATCACCGAAAAAGGATATGGACAATATTTTATCCACCGCACCGGACACAACATCGGTACTGTTATCCACGGCAACGGCGTGAATTTGGACAATCTGGAAACACAAGATGCACGGTTACTTATTCCCGGTATCTGTTTCTCAATAGAACCGGGGATCTATCTTACCGATTTCGGCGTTCGGACTGAAATTGACGTTTTTTTAGCCGGAGAAGGGAGAGATGGCGTAATATTGACAACCGCGCCCGTTCAAAATCAGGTATTGCCTCTGCTGTAACTTTATAATTTCGCTTTTTCAAATCTTTCAAAATGTGTGCAAAGTATATCCGGGTGTTAAGGATCCACTGTTCCGCATACGCCGTGGCAAGAAGTGGCAACGCAATTGTTAAACGCTGGGTATTCAGAAGCCACTGTTCCGCATACGCCGCGAAGTCTGTTTCAACGAGTCCCGTACAACCGAGCGTATAGATTACATAACGTTTGTCATCACGTTGTGCTTCCCGAACCTCAAGTGGTGTTTTCAGAGACATCCGTCTGTTACTGTCAATTTCGAACACGCAGAAAAAGTAATCTTCGTTGTGTGCAAGATAACCGATTTCCACTTCAAGTCGATGCGGTGTCTCAGTTGGGATCGGAATTGCCTCCAAATCGCGCTTGACTAAAACTGGGTACAGCGCAGCGAAAAAGATCTGTTCTAATCCGAGCGGCTGTTCTACATGGTTGAGGATTTCCAACAGGATTTGTTCATCTTGCGGTTGACGCAGTTCAAGACAACTTTTTGAAAAGACTTCATCACGTAAGGTATGCATCTCCGGGGCAGCGTTTTCAGCCAGCGGTTTCAGTTCCCGTACTAATTTTAGGATACGCCGACGTTTCGGCAAAACGCGCCACAACCCCCAACGGACGACTGCTTGCCATGTCTCCTTTTCAATCAATAGGGACAAAAACGCTATCACGGCAGTAAAAACCCGTTTAAAAATACTTTCAGATGCAAGTCCTCTTTGTTGGTTCGCCATAATTTTTTGACTTTTCTCCTGAAATATGGTATATTTTAATTGTTTTTGTTTATAATAACTGCCGGAGTGGTGAAATTGGTAGACGCACTGGACTCAAAATCCAGCGGGCCCTAGGTCCATGTCGGTTCGAGTCCGACCTCCGGCATAAGGCGATGGTTTTGAAAAGCCATCGCCTCTCCTTTTAGTCCTACATCGCAACAATCTTGCGCATCCGTTGCGCAAGATCAATTTGTGCTTCCCTATCTCCACCAACTTCGTGAACCACGTAACCATCATAACCGACAGCGCGAAACGCTTCCATAACTGCTGCCCAATCTGTATCACCATCTAATAGGTTCACAAATCGGTGTTGACCACGTGAGAAATCTTTGAAATGCACCCGCTTGATACGATGTCCGAGCTCACGGATCCAGTGTTCAGGATAGCCATACGCCATCATGTTTGCCGTATCAAGATAAGTACCAACCCAATCATTACCGACTTCATCTACAATCTCGCGCATCTCCTTCGGGCTGAGCAAGAATTTGTTCCATACGTTTTCTAAACCGATGGCAACTTTGTGTGTTTCAGCAGAAGGCGCAAGGTCTTTTAGAATGCCGACAAGATTATCCCACACCTGTTGGTATGTGCCTTCAACGGAAAGTTGTCCTGGGTGTAGCAAGATTCCACCGACCCCAAGCGCGCCTGCAACTTCTAACCCACGCGCAAGCGATTTTGCACCGTTCTTACGCTGCTCGGCATCAGGGCTAAGCAGATTTCCGCGATTTGCATATCCCGCTGTTATGCTGGCGATCTCAACACCAGCAGCTTCACACTTCGCAGCAATACCTTTGAGTTCAGCATCGCTCATATTTATGTCTGTGTCTTTCCCTTCACCAAAAGTAAGTTCAACTGCATCGTAGCCAGCATCTTGGCAGAGTGTGAGGGTATCATCAAGTGACATATTACCGAGAATTATTTGGGTAACGCCTATCTTCATTTTTTAGTATCCTTCTCCTTTTCAATATGGAACTGTGTAGGTGTCAATGCTTGTATGCATAAGTAACGCATTTCAAGACATTGTGGACACCGAAGTTGGATATAATATGCATCATTAAACACAGCATCAATCCAGTCTGTTAGTTTATCCTGAGTTTTTCCTAAAAACTGTTCAAGCACTTCATATTCACGATTACAATCCGGACAGATTTGTAAGTCACGTCCGATCTCAATACTGTCTAACCATCCCATGATTACCACACAATACCCACATTAATTGTAGATCGGAGTCTCTGTATCCTTAACCGAAAATTGTAATACTGATTTGAGATACCGACTCGGCAGGCGTGCCTTGACATGAACACCATCTTCAGCATATTCTGTGCCTAACACCGTCCCATGCTTATATAGCATGTCTAATGCTTTTCCCTCCGTATAAGGGATACTTAGATCGATCATTGTACCGTGCGAAGCAAAACGTTGTGCTAACGCCTCCATTAGCACTTCAATACCGTCTCCACGTTGTGCCGAAATCGGTATTGCCTCTGGATAATGGGCTTTAAGAATATGTAGTTGGTCTTCCTTTTCAAGCTGGTCTATTTTATTGAACGCCATGACCATCGGAATATCAGATGCATCCAACTCCTGCAGTACCGTATCTACCGCAGCGATTTGTGTTTCTGCTTCTGGATGACTAATATCAACGACATGCAATAATAGGTCAGCCTCTGCAACCTCTTCTAACGTTGCTTTGAATGCAGCAACAAGTTGATGCGGTAATTTTTTGATAAAACCGACGGTATCGCTTAATAGAATGTTTTGATTTTCTGGTAGACTCACCCGTCGTGTTGTTGAATCCAAGGTAGCAAACAGTTTGTCTTCTGCTAAGACGTTTTCACCTGTTAACGTATTAAAGAGAGTTGATTTTCCAGCATTAGTATATCCGACAAGGGATACTTTGACTTTCTCTGCGCGGTTTCGCCGTTGTACTTGTCGCCGCTTTTCAACCGTTTCTAACGCTTTTTTGACTTGAGAAATTTGTCTGCGAACCCAGCGACGGTCCATTTCCAGCTGCGTTTCACCGGGACCACGTAGTGCCCCACTACCGCTACCCCCACTGGTTGCGATCCGTGAAAGGTGTGTCCACATCCGTGTGAGTCGCGGGAGCGCATATTCCAATTGTGCTAAGGCGACTTGTAACCGCGCTTCACTGGTTAATGCGCGTTGTGCAAACACCTGCAGGATAAGCCCCGTTCTATCAACGGTCGCAATATCAAGTACATTTTCAATATTTCGCGTTTGCGCAGGTGATAACTCCTCGTCAAAGATGATAGCATCCGCTTCAAGTTCGGCAACCACATCCTTTAGCTCTTTAACCTTACCTTCTCCGATAAAATAGGTCGGATTCGGCACGTTGCGCGCCTGAATTGTCTCACATACGACTTCAATCCCCGCAGTTTCTGTCAGTTGTCGAAGTTCCTGCAGCGATTCCTCTGTTTCGTGCATTAAGGTATCTCGTAGTTTTACACCGACAAGAATTGCACGAGAGGGTGGATTTGGTGCTTGTGTATCGTAAAGTTCTTGCATATCGCCCCTTTAGCAATTGTGGAATTTGACTATAGTATGTACAGTTTATCAGATTAATATGCGGTTTTCAACCAAAACTTTGCTAATTAGAATTATGAAAAAAATATTGGACTCAATATACCTGATTATACTTAAATACCTCAAGTTGCTACGGACAAGATTTTAGATATGCAGACACCGTTTTACTTTACTATAATCCAGTAGCCTGTTTATTGATGTACACTATGTTAAAAATGAATTAATGAGTAACTATTTTGACAAAACAACGTTAATAAACGTTAATAGTAATAGGTAACTGTAATTCCGTCATTTATGAACGCGGAATTCTGCAAGTTAACGGTTTGAAAAATTCAAGTGTACCTTGACAACGCTTGAATTTTGTGGTATCATTATAAACAGAAACTATATTATGTTAACTTTTTCTTGACACTTTATACGTGTGTAAGTTTAATTGCATTTTGATGTAGTTTCTATCTAATTACCTCCAGTCCGATACCAAAACTCCGCACTTTTGTGATCCCGAATCTGAGTGTGTGAGTTGGATTGACTGAAAAAATAATTTATAATAAGGAAGTTGAATCATGGCGAAGAAATTAATGAAGGATGACATCATCAATAGCGTCGTAAAAGAAACCGGTCTTAGCAAAAAAGATGCCGGGGCTGCCGTTGAAGCGTTCACTAAGACTGTGCAAGATGCCCTGAAAAAAGGAAATTCAATTGGGCTTATCGGCTTTGGAACGTTTGAAGTCAGAACCCGCGCTGCGCGAGAAGGTCGAAACCCACGAACCGGTGAACCGCTTAAGATTGCAAAGAAAAAGGTTCCTGCATTTAAAGCTGGTAAGAAACTTAAAGACGCTGTCGCCTAAACGCAGTAACTCAATTAACATTAGGAAAAGTCGTAGGATACACTTCATTTTTGAAGAAGATTTCTACGGCTTTTTCTTTTCTTAGAAACATTATCTATCTCCCAACATTTCCAATTCCTACGTATCCGTGATAAGACGTGTTCTGGACGTACTTTCTTTAAATTCTCCAGAAAAATTAACTGGAAAATACGCTAATACTATGCTATTATTATAGGTGATATGTGACTCCATTTTACTGTGACTGAGTGTTCAGTAATATATTGGAGGCAAGAGATATGATAGTAAAGAGTTGATTTCAGGAGAACTTTGATGTTAATCAGGACCAGAGCACCTGTTAGAATCGATTTTGCTGGTGGTTGGAGTGATGTCGCCCTTTTCACAGAAAAGTCCAAGGGACTTGTTGTCAATGGTGCCATCAATCGATATGCCTATGCAACGCTTGTTTGCGAAAGCCAAACAAATTTTGCTGACTCGGTTGAACTGCAACGCGTTCTGGATAAAAAGATTCGCATCTATTCCGCTGACTTTGATACATTTGTTGAGGCTGAAGATGTGCGGCAACTTGAATACGATGGTAACATTGACCTCGTAAAAGCAGCTGTCCGTCAAATGTCTATCCAAATCGGAGGTTTTGATCTAATTACGCAGTCAAACGCGCCGCCTGGAAGTGGTCTTGGCACCTCCGCAGCAATGGGTGTAACGTTAATCGGCGTGCTTGGCGCGCTTAAGGATGTGACGTATCTTCCCTATCAGTATGCGGAACTTGCCAGCAGTATTGAACGTCATGAACTGGGTATCCTTGGTGGTAAGCAGGACCATTATGCAAGTGCTGTCGGTGGTATTCGTTATATGGAATTTCAGGGCGAAGAGGTAAAAACATCACTTGTAAAACTGCCGCCGCATATCCGTTATGAGTTGGAAAAAAATCTTGTACTTTGCTATACCGGACAGTCCCGTCTCTCAGGTAATATTCATCAAAATGTAACGCAAGCATATAAAAGCGGTGAACCGGGTGTTCGGAAAGCTTTAGAAAACCTAAAAGCAATTGCAGAGTCTACCAAAACTGCTTTAATTCGGGGGCGTTTAACAGATTTCGGTGAACTCTTAACTGAAAATTGGGAAAATCAGAAAAAACTACACTCATCTGTAACAAATGAACAGATAGATAAACTTTTTCACATCGCAAATGCACATGGTGCTATCGGTGGCAAAGCGTGTGGTGCTGGTGGTGGCGGTTGTCTCCTCTTTTATTGCCAACCGACACGGGAGCATAGCGTACGACAGAAACTTGAAGAAGCAGGAACACAAGTTATTGACTTTAACTTCGATTTTAATGGGCTTCAAGTATGGAAAGCAGAGTAGGTATACAGAATTACAGACTCACCGCTATAGTAAAATCTACAATTATCTGGACATTGGTGAGTTGGCTCTGAATCCCTGATATTGTCGGGTTTCGCTGCGCTCAACCCGACCTACGAAATTAAAATGTTATAATGTCTAATGGAAAGGAAAATTCATGGAAACTACCCCAATTGAAACTGATTTGGAAGCTGCCGAGTTTTTAAATACGGCTCGTGAAAACATTTTAACTGAACTGAAAAAGCGAATAGTAGGACAAAGCGATGTGATTGATCAACTTCTGATTGCTCTCTTTTCACAAGGGCATTGCCTACTCGTAGGGGTGCCGGGGTTAGCAAAAACATTGCTTATCAGCACCTTTGCACAAATTCTTGAACTTCCGTTCAACCGCATTCAGTTCACACCGGACCTAATGCCTTCGGATATTATTGGAACGGATATAATTGAAGAAGAAGTGAATACAGGTAAACGTGCATTCCGTTTTATCAAGGGGCCGGTTTTCGCCAACATTGTGCTTGCAGATGAGATTAACCGTACGCCTCCGAAAACACAAGCAGCGCTTTTGCAAGCAATGCAGGAGTATAAAGTCACAGCCGGTGGTAATACATACACATTGGAGCTTCCGTTTTTTGTGTTAGCCACACAGAACCCGATTGAACAGGAAGGCACTTATCCATTGCCTGAAGCACAACTTGACCGCTTTATGTTCAATATCTACATTGATTACCCAGCGAAATCTGAGGAGAAAGAAATTGTTATGACGACTACCTCCGCTTATGATCCCGATATAGAACCGGTTATCACGGGTGAAGAGGTGTTGCGGTTACAGCAAATTGTGCGGAAGGTGCCGATTGCTGAGGCGATGGTAGATTATGCAGTTGAATTGAGTCTTAACACGCGCCCGACTCATCCCGACGCGCCCGATTTTATTAAGGATTGGGTGAATTGGGGGGCAGGACCGCGAGCATCCCAATATCTTGTTTTAGGTGCAAAGGCACGCGCAATTATGCATGGGCGTTACCACGTCAGTTATGAGGACATCAGAGCAGTAGCAAAACCTGTGCTACGTCACCGAATCTTGACCAATTTCAATGCTGAAGCGGATGGGATCAGTAGTTTAGATATTATCTCACAGCTGTTGGAAAAAGTTGAGCCGCCAGAGGTATAATGCAATATGAAAAAAGCAAAAGATACTTCAAATCTACCGGACCCAAACCCTTTTAAAATGGACAAGACCGCATTTTCTGTTACAACGCTTTCTGAAAAATCAGATGACAAGGAATATTGGCTTTCCAAAACACCGCAGGAACGTTTGGCAGCACTTGAATTGATGCGGCAGATCAACTATGGCTATGATCCAACTACCGATCGACTTCAAAGAGTTCTTGAAATTGTTGAACTCCCATCAGATTAAATATCTTCTCATCGGTGGATACGCTGTTAACTACCATGGATATCCGCGGACAACTGCTGATATGGATATATGGGTCGCAATACAGCAAAAGAATGCCGAAAAATTAGTTGACGTTTTGAGGGAATTTGGTTTTGAGAGTGCGCACTTAACAATAGACCTTTTTATGAAGGAAAAGCAAATTGTCCGAATGGGTATTCCACCTGTCAGAATAGAACTTTTGACTACGATCTCCGGTGTTAACTTTGAAGAATGTTACTCGGACCGCATTATTGATGTGATAGATGATATTGAAGTTCAAATTATCAGTTTAGAACATTTGAAATTAAACAAACGAGCAAGCGGACGATATAAAGATTTAGATGATTTAGAACATCTTTGAAATATTGACGATCTGTTGTAATTCATGATTCTTGAGGAATAAGCAAATGGAAAAAAGACAACATAATCTATCCAGAACGAAATTACCATCCGCGCAACAGACACTTCTGACCGCTGAAGACCTATGGAAACAGGCGGATGATGGGTATCGGTATGAATTGGTGAAAGGGGTAATACGTAGAATGCCACCAGCTGGATTTGAACATGGTATACGAACGGCTAAAATTGGAAGACACCTTGACGCGTACGTGGAAAAAAATAAATTAGGATACGTTTGTGGTGCTGAAACAGGATTTAAAATTTCTCAAAATCCAGATACTGTGCGTGCCCCAGACGCAGCGTTTGTTCGCCAAGCTGCAATTGATGAACAAGGCATTCCAAAAGGTTATTGGGAAGGTGCTCCTGACCTTGCCGTTGAAGTCATTTCTCCAGGTGACACTTATACTGAGGTCGACGAAAAAGTGGATGAATGGTTAATTGCAGGTTGTGCGATGGTCTGGGTTGTGAATCCGCGTAGAGAAACAGTAGAAGTGTATCGGTCCCCTGAAGATATTACCGTTTTGCGTGGCGATGATATCCTTGACGGTGACGATGTTATTGAAGGATTTCAGTGCCGGGTGCAGGATCTATTCGTTTGAAACAGCATTGTTACAGTCTTTAATCTTCTATTCCTGATCCAGTGTGTTGAGTTCTTTGTCGGCTTCCCGTTTGTAAGAATCTAATTTTCTATGTAGTGTCCGCACCCCGATACCGAGGATTTTGGCTGCCTCTGTTTTATTCTGGCCAGTTTCTCTGAGCGTTTTATAGATTGCAGCCTTTTCAATTTCCGCCATAGTCATACCAACCCAACCGACTATTTTTTCCTCATCATGCACAGGCAGATACTCTCCCCGATCCAGCGGGCCTTCGTGTTGTTCCACCGATGTAACAATTGATGTGACCTCGTCCTGTGTCAGATTTTTAAATCCTTCTTCACTTGCTGAAAATATCTCTAATACTCTCCTAAAAATCTCTGATGCGTTGTCTGCTTCGGCAATACGCATCCAATCTTTATCCTCATCAAGAACAGAAAACGGTATCTGATCGTTATGGATAGAAGGTGATTTATGCATACGGGAAGCATAGGCAATAAGTGCTATAATCATTTTATAAATAGCAGCAATATTCTCTGTAGTTATGTCTCCGGTGTTCGGGCGGGCAACTTGTATAGATGTTCCCGGTTCATCAATAATTTGAACAGGCAACTTGGGATGTCCAAAATCTGAATCTATGGGAAAATCTTTTAGTTCAAGTTCCTCAGAAGTGGCTAAGATGATAGCGGTTTCAACGGCATTTTTGAGTTGCCGAATATTGCCGGGCCAGTCAGCATTTTCAAGATAGTTAAGTGCTTCAGGCTCTATGCCGACAACGTTTTTATTATGTTTTGTGCTTAATTCAGAGATAAAAGCATGGACAAAAAGGGGGATGTCTTCGCGTCTCTGACGTAGAGGTGGTATCTGGATACGGAAGAGGTTCAGTCGATAGTAGAGGTCTTGCCTAAAATCTTTTTGCTTAACCGATGTTTCAAGGTCAACATTTGTTGCGGCGATGACTCGGACATCTACTTTTACGTTTTTTTCGCCACCGAGCCGTACAAATTCTTGTGTTTCTAACACACGCAGAAATTTTACCTGCACTTCGGCAGACATTTCGCCTATTTCATCAAGGAAGAGTGTGCCACCATCTGCAAGTTCAAATACGCCTCGACGTTGACTCGTGGCACCTGTGAAAGCCCCTTTTTCATGTCCAAAGAGTTCGCTTTGTAGCAGGTCTTGGTAAAGTACACCGCAGTTGACTGCTTTGAAGAGTCGGTTTGAACGAGTGCTGTTTTCGTGGATAGTTTGCGCGACAACCTCTTTTCCAACACCTGTTTCGCCTGTGATGAGGACAGTCGCGTTTGTGGGCGCGACCTGCGCGACTTGGTGCCAGACTTCCTGCATCTGTTCGGATTCGCCAATAATGGGGTATGCATTCGGGTCGGTTAGGGGTGTTGGAAGATTCATTTTTTTGTTTCCTTGAAAACCCTTAAGGCACGTTTTGTCTAACTGTTCTGTTGGACAATTTCAAGAATCAATTGCGGATTCTTCTTTACTTCTTCAAACACCTCAAAACCATCACGACACACTGCCTCACACAACTTCTTGAATACAACCCCTTTCAGAGCAGTAAAGTTGGTGTGTAGTTTGTGCCGTAAAGATTCTCCCGCTGGAACAAAGTGGATATTCGATAGATCATGTTCAACTATTATCTTTTTATGGGTGTCACCAAGAAGAAAAATTTGAGTAACCGAGTCTCTTACTTGAAAAGGGAGTTGTAGCACTTGAACATATTCTTTACCCAATAAAAAGAAAACAAGATCGTAATCTATGATCAAGGTCTCTACATCTTCATGGATTCTAAGGTTATTACTACGTTCTAAAAGATCACCGTTCTTAAGTCCTGAGAATGTAAGATTGTAAGGTTCTATTACTTTCTTTTCACTTAGTAGACCATATTTCGCTGAGATAATTGCTACATCAATAACGGATTTTCCATAGCGTGTCCGGAACTGTTTCAATCCTTCCATCAGGCGCTGATGTTGTTGACCTGTGTACATCCGTGAGGCGGGTGTTTTGTAATCACATTTCCTGCTAGTGCAAGAACTAATTACCAATATCTTCATAAGATTAAACCTCTGTTATTGATTCTGAATAATCTCAATTAACCGCTGCGGATCCTGCTTTACATCTTCAAACACATGAAAACCTTGGTCACATGCAGCTTCACACAATCTTCTCATCACAACGCCTTTCAATGCCCAATTTGTGGTGCAAAGACTTTTTTGTAAAGCACTGCCAGTTTCAACAACGTGGACATTCGGCAAATCCTCATTCACCGCTTTTCTCTGACTTTTTGGGAGCAGGAAAATGAGTGTTGTTGCCCGTTCTACTTCAAAAACACGTTGTAATGATTTAATATCATCTTGCCGCAATAGCGAAAAAACGAGGTCGTAACCCTCAAGTAAATCTACTGTTTTTTCAGGGACACCGTTCTCACTGAATTCTAAAACCGCAAGTTCGTGCAGAGGTGCAGTATCAAAAGGGACAATAGTATCTTTTTCACCCACTGGACTCATCTTTCCGTCAACTCGGCAATGATACCATGGAAAATAGAGGTCAATGGTTGTTTTACCGTACTGCTCGTGTTCCCGAATCTGTTTTAAGCCTTCCCTTAACTGAACATATAAAGGTCCTGTGAACATCTCCGCAGCAGGTAAGCGGTAGTCTCTACTTTTATCGTACCAACCTTCTTCATTGAAACCGCACAACTCTTTGATTCTTGACTTGAGTCGGTCAGTTGAACTGCAATCTTCGGCACTGAGCGGGTTATCAAGTTTATGTTTCTGCCCCGTTGTGTAAGAGTTAAAAATCAATATTTTCATGAAATTATGCTTTCGCTTTCTGCTCCCTTTGCTGCCATATATGCAGAATCGGACTGGCGATAAAGACTGATGAATACGTTCCTATTAACACACCGACAATGAGTGCTAATGCAAATGTGTTAATTTCTTCACCCGGACTGGAAAGTGTGAAGATAACAAGGACAACAAATAGGGTTGTCAAGGATGTAATAACAGTTCGGCTCAGCGATTGATTGATACTTCGGTTTAAGACTTCAATATACTCAACACCTTTCAAAGATTGTCCATTTTCTCGGATTCGGTCAAAAACGACAATTGTGTCATTGAGAGAATAGCCGATAATTGTGAGGAACGCAGCGACAGTAGGTAAGTTAATTTCCTTTGCCAGAATAGCGAAAATCCCTAAAGTGATAAGCACATCGTGAACAAGCGCTGCGATGGCGCCGATAGCAAAACGGAATTCAAACCGCCAAGAAATATAAACCAGTAAAATAGCAATTGATGAGAGAACAGACCAAAGTGCGGACCATTTAAGGTCACGCCCGACGCTGGGGCCTACTTCCGTAACATTTACGCCTTCGGACTCCGCATGCCATCCGTCACCACCTGCAAGAAGTGCCTCCGTAAGAATGCTTCCAACGCTTGCTTGTGTTTGAATAGTGGCATTTTCTGTAAGGTCTATGCCGAATTCATTTACAAAAGTGAGTTGAATCGCTGAGGCTTCAGCTATATGTTTAACGCCACTAATTTCGTTGCGCCGTTGTTCATTGCCATCAACTAACTCCACAGTATCCCCAGCGGTCAATAGGTGTACTTTTTCTGCTGTGCTGCTTACCTGAAGGCTTGTCGCAGTTGCATCTCCGGGGTCAGCCAGAATAGGCATACTAATGAACTGTTCCTGAAATTCGGGACGGTGTCCCATAGAGATGAAAGCCTTGTTTTCGTTAGGTTCAAGTTGTATTTTGACATCTTCGTAATTTAATTCAGTCAACATGGTTTCCAACTCGGCTTCTGTGACCGCCCTATTGAATTTTGCTTCAATCTTCACACCGCCTCGGAAGTCAATTCCGAAGTTCGGTCCACCATTAACAATAAGGAATGTAATGCCGATCGCGATCAACACAGCAGAAAATAAAAATCCGGTGCGATGTTTATTGATAAAATCAAATTTTGTATCACTTAATAGTTGCAATTTTATATCCTTCCCATATTCGATTTGCCCGTTAGGAAATCACTGTTTTTCATGTCGGGCATATTTCAGATTTTGTATCTGACAAATTAGATGCTCAATTTTTCCACATCCCGATTTCCGATTGTTAAGCCGTATATTTCGCGTGTGACAACAATTGCTGTGAACATACTCGCCAGGATGCCGATACCGAGTGTAACTGCAAATCCTTTGATTGGTCCTGTTCCGAAGTGGTAGAGGACGAGTGCAGTAAAGAACGTTGTAAGATTTGCGTCCAAGATTGTAATAAATGCGCGTTGATAGCCGCTGGTAATAGCAGCCCAAACAGCTTTCCCTGTTCGTAACTCTTCGCGGATTCGTTCAAAGATAAGCACATTTGCATCAACAGCCATGCCGATAGTCAGCACAAGTCCTGCGATACCTGGGAGTGTTAAGGCCGCGCCAAATCCTGCCAAAGCACCGAGAATAATAATCATATTAAAGACGAGTGCGATAATAGCGATGATGCCTGAGAGCCTATAGTAAATTATCATGAAGATCAGGACAACCCCCAGGCCAATAACGGCTGCTTTGATTCCGTTATCAATGGATTCCTGTCCGAGTGTGGGACCGACAGCGCGTTCTTCACCCACTTTGACCCCCACTGGGAAAGCCCCGGCTTTAAGTATATTTGAGAGATAGTCTGCCTCCGGAAAACTAAAGTTTCCTTCAATCATCGCACTACCGAAAATTTGGGAGTTGATGACAGGTGCAGACTGGACTTTATCATCAAGCAGTATCGCCAAATGTTCTCCGATATGGTCGCCCGTGATTTTGCCAAATTTCCTTTTACCTTCACCATCAAAATCCATAAGGACGACAATTTCAAAACTTGTATTTCCAGAACCAGGTCTGGCATTTTTAATATTATGACCAGTTAGGAGGACAGGACTTTCTAAAACATACCAATTGCCAGTTTCATAGTGATAACGAATTTCGGTATCCTCGGGCAGATCGTCTGGCGGAGGGATATCTGCTGAACCAGACCATAAGCTGCCGCCAGATGGCGATTTCTTCACCATCTTAAATTCTAACCGACCCATCGTCTGCACAATACGAAGCGGTCCTGAGGAATCCTTTGCTCCCGGCAACTCAATGATAATTCGTGGACGATTTGCTTCCTGAACGATAGACGGTTCGGCGACCCCAAAAGCATCTACCCGGTTTCGTAAGACTATCAATACTTGTTGAATTGCCTGGTCACTGTATGCTTTCATTCCCCTATCACTCAGGTGGAGTCGATAAGTAGATTGTGCGTCCTTTTCAGTAATAACTTCGGCATCCTCGAAAAAATCAATTTCGTTTAAGAGGCTGACAGCTTTTTCCAGATATTTTTTCTTTTCATTTGGATCGGATCTGAGTCGGGAGGGGATTTCAACAAGTACGTTGAGCGCATCTTCACCGCTTACCTGTTCTGCTTGCCGGCATAAGACCTGTTCTGATCTGAGCCTTTCTGGAATTGAGTATGAATTTTCTTTGAGTAACTCCGTTTTTGACTTCTCCAAATCAACTTCAAGTACGAGATGAACACCGCCTTTCAAATCCAAACCAAGTTTTAGTCGGTTATCGGGTATTATTCTTCGTAATGTAGTTGGAAGACTACCGTATAGATGTAAATCCTCCAGAGTTGCAGTCGGATTTTCCTTTGCCTTGTCGGAGGTGAGTCTAACGAAAAATTCTTTTGCTTCCGTAGTGTCAAATTGATAGTCAACCGTTTCTTCAAGTTCAAGTTTCTCCAAATGGACTTTAAAGATGTCTTGAAGTTCATCGGTTGCGTCTTGGAAGTTTTTACCCTCTGGATAGTTAACGGCCGACAAGTCCACTTTGAAAGCGTTATCTTCGGTGATTTCAAAACGTGGGAGTGTTTCCTGCATCCAGAGCGGTAGATTTCCGTACAACGGCAGGTAAAAACGATCTGGCGTAGGAATAAGGTATAAAACTGATAATAGCAGAACGCCAAGTATTAAAACAATTTTCCAGATATTGAATCTGTACATTAAATGCTCCTATTTTCTCAAACTATATTTACGGATGTAAGAATTCGATATATACATCCGAAACGAGAGGATTCACAATAATATATTTTAAGAGATTTCCCCTTATGAATTTATGGAAGAATGGTTCAGGTGCGCCTGGGAGGAATCGAACCCCCGACACGAGGCTTAGGAAGCCCCTGCTCTATCCCCTGAGCTACAGGCGCGTTTATTGTTAGAACCCCGTTCCATGTCTAATTTGTTGTCCTATCTAACCTAAGTTGCTACCTTGTAGCACAATCTGTTAGATTGTGCATATTAATCCGCAAACTAACAGTTTGCACTACGATATTTGCTAAAGATGCGTTATTTTCTATTAAAACACCACAAAGTATTGCTAAAATTCGAGGAGAGAAAAGATCGGTTGACCTGTTACTTTTTTTCGTCCTTCGAATTCGGTGAGTTCTAATAAAAGGGCAATACCGATTACATCTCCACCAAGTTTTTTCACGAGTTCAATTGAAGCAGAAAGCGTTCCGCCGGTCGCTAAAACGTCATCGCATATAAGTACACGACTTCCCCTTGGAAAAGCGTCTTGATGAATAGCAAGCGTATCAGTGCCATATTCAAGGTCATAGGTGATTTCGTAGCAATCAAAAGGTAATTTCCCACTTTTGCGGATAGGAACAAAACCGATACTGAGGCGATGGGCAAGTGCTGAGGCTAAAATAAAACCTCGTGCATCAATCCCTACAACTACGTCAATCCGCTCAGATTTAAACCGGTTTACGAATACCTCAATTGCAGCATTAAAGGCAAATCTGTTTCCTAAAAGAGGTGTAATATCCTTATATGAAACACCCTGTTTTGGAAAATTCGGTATCTCTCGGATAAATTTAGAAAAATCGCTCATACGCATTTACTCTAACTTTGTGCTGTCTCGTCTTACGGAGATGCAGCATGTGGATGAATCATAATTTTCATACCCTTTCGGGATTCCATTGCTTCAAAAGCCTTGTCAATTTCAACAAGTGGAAAGTGGTGTGTGATAAGCGGTTGTACACGGACTAAACCTTTTTCAAGGAGCCTGACTGCCAATTCGTGATGACGCGGCACACATCCGTGGGAACCGGTAACAAAACACTCCTTATAGTGGATTGTATTTGAGAGAACACTCATTGGACGCATAGTCTTGGGCAATCCACCGAACAGGTTGACATATCCACGGTGTGCGACCATCTCAACACCTTGCTCATGCGCTTCAACAGAAGCGCACGTTGTCATAACGATATCTGGACCTTCTCCATCCGTCTCTTCGCGACAGCGTTGGACTACATCTTCTTCTTCAGAGGCGATATAGACATCTGCCTCGTAGAACTTTGCTATCTCCATCCGCAGTTTGCTTCTTTGAACACCGATAACTTTCGTTGCGCCCATGACACGGGCGAGGTCAATCATCATACACCCGATCGGTCCCAAACCGATAATGACAACGCTCTTACCGAGAGACATATTCACTAATTCAAGTCCATTGATAGCACAAGCGAGGGGTTCAGCGAGGGCAGCTTCATCAAAACTGAGGGTGGTATCAAATGTGGTAACGGGTCCTTCTTCCAAAACAAGACGGGGTAGTTTCATATATTCCGCAAAAGCACCGGGAATTTGATAGCCGATGGCGTAATTAATATCACAGTTGTTTCCAAGTCCATTCCGACACCAATGACATTGGCCACACGGCACATCCGCACCGATGGAGACGCGATCGCCTTCCTTGACACGGGTAACGTTTTTACCGACTTTGACAATCACACCTGAATTTTCGTGTCCGATAATCGTTGGCGGTTTGACACGGGGATTGCCGTGATGGAAGATACGCACATCGGAACCGCATATACTGACAGATTCCACTCGCATCAATGCGGAGTCGTTATCAATTTCCGGTTCTGGAACATCCTGAACATCTAAGTTTTCAAGGCTTTCAAGTATAGCCGCTTTCATATTTCTCCTTGTTCTCTGCAGAGCTTACGATGGATGAATAAGAACCTTTGCGTAAAATTGGCTTTTGTCCTTCATCATGTGTAATGCTTCAGTGCTATCTGTCAACGGCACCTTATGTGTAATCAGCGAAGCGAGGTCTAACATGCCAGAAGCCATCGTTTGTAACACTGTTCGCCAATCGTCGTCATTACCCGATATACTGTAATCGGAATTCCATGTCCCCAATAGACGTGCCTCGCGCCGCATGAGTTGTGAGATAAGAGATGCGGGTAGGGTTACATCTGCAACCGGATTTCCAAGCAATACGACACTACCGCCCCGTTGAACACTACCTAACGCATAAAGGTATGTCTGTGGGACACCCGCTGCTTCAATGCAGACGTGTGCTCCTTTTGCTTCAGTCTGCGCGTTTACCACGTCAACGGGGTCTTCTACTGTGCTGTTAAAGACATTTTCAAAACCGAGACGTTTTGCCAATTCAAGTTTTTCAGTGACAATATCAAACAGTAGCACCTGCGTTGCGCCCATTATTTTCGCCCACTGTGCTACCATTAACCCGATTGGACCAGCACCAAAAATTGCAACTGTTTTGCCAACAAGTGAATCCTGCACCCTGCGAAGTGCATGGAGTGCTACCGCGGCAGGTTCTGTTAGGGCTGCCTCCTGCAAAGTTACACCGTTCGGTACACGGATAAGGTTCTCTTTCGGTGCTACGACAAATTCGGCAAATGCACCATCACTGCGTGAACCGAGATAGTCGTAGTTGCTGCATTGCACATATTTCCCGCTCTCACAAGCATCACACTTTCCACACCAAATCAATGGAAAAACAACGACTCTGTCTCCTTGTTCAAATCCTTCAACACCTGGACCACATAAGTCTATAGTTCCAGCAAATTCGTGTCCACAAACTGTGGGGAAGCTATAAGTGCCTTTAGAAAATATCCTTGGTATGTCGGAACCACACACGCCACAAAAACCGATTCGGACTCGGACTTGCCCTTCAGAGACGTTTGGAATAGGCATCTGTGACAGGCGTAAATCTCCAATGCCGTGTAGCACAAGTGCCTCCATCAAACCGTTATGCATCACATTCCTCTTTTGCAAGTCCAAGCGAAATAGCCTGATGGATCTGTCGGATATTTTCTGCGCGAGAGTTTGATTTGTGAAAAACGCTACTGGTGCCGCCGACCAAGATGTCTGCGCCAGCTGCTACCATTTTCGGTATATTTTCAAAACTGACATTACCGTCAACTTCAATCGGGAGGTCTACACCGCGTTCGTTTAAAAAAGCGCAACAATCCGATATTTTTTGTAGGGTTACTGGCACCAATTTCTGACCGGCAAACCCTGGATTCACAGTCATAATCAGCACGAAGTCAAGTCGGTCAATAATATACGTTAGCGCGGAAAGCGGGGTCGCTGGATTCAAAGCGACACCTGCTTTTATACCGTGTCCTTGAATTACCGATAACGTTCTATCCAGATGTGTAGCAGATTCTGCATGAACAGCGATTTGTTGAACACCTATTTTTGCGACTGCTTCCACAAAAAAATCGTTATTTTGCACCATCAGGTGAATGTCAAAAGCACAATCTGTTTTTTGCCGTAACTGTTCAATGAGCACCAACCCAATCGGCATGTTTGGCACAAAGTGTGCATCCATCAAGTCAAAATGCAGCAGGCTAATCCCTGCTTTTTCCAATTCACGAATATCTGTTTCTAAATTACAGAGATCAGCACACATCACTGAAGGTGCTATGCGAATCTTTTTGTTCGTGGTTCCAGTGCGTTGACTCTCATGAGTCGGCAAGATATTTCTCCTCTCAAATTCGGGTTTCTCAATTTATTATAACATAAAATAGGTGAATTGTCAAATTTTGGAGAGGTGAGGGGTGTGAAAATATTTGGGCAAAGTTTGGGATAAGGTGCTTTGCCTGAGACGTTTGCCATTTTTCTGTCAGAATCACGGATGAGCGCGACGGGCGGTGTTGGTGCTGTCGAGTCGTCTGGAGTATATCGTCTGAATCGCGGATTACGCGGAGGACACAGAAAACGCGAAAGGGGTGTTGGGAACTCCCAACCGCCTTATCCAAAGTGTGCCGTAATCGCTTAAAAAAAGAGATTAGCTTATCAAAAACCCTTTCCGCGAAATCCGCGTAATCCGCGATTCAGAGAAAAAAGAAATAATCTGCGCCCTCCGAGATTCAGACAAAAGAAAGGCAGGGACCCAAAAAGGGTACCTGCCTGTTGTGAAGTTGTTACGATTTTTGGACACACCTCATTGCAAGTCATGAGGGAGTCCACCATCGCATGAAAACGGATTATCTATGCCACTTGGGTTGGGTTGACACCGATATGTCCACCATAAGTTCGTTGTACCCGTTCCTCTTTTTCTCGGACACGTGGCGCGTCTACATGCGACCTGTGCATGGTCATAGGCAGCCGTTGAATCGCATTTGTAGTAGCCAACCCCGCATCCGCCACATGTCACATATTCGTGTTCTGCGCGGTCCCGAATGACGACACCACCGTTGCTTAGGATCTCATTACAATCCGAACGACCACATCGTTCTACGGTGGTGTCACCATTGTCATTGCCAACGGGATTCCCATTGTTGGCCGGATCCTCGAAATTATTCGTGTCGGTACCGCCCCCGGAGTTACAGATATCACACGTATGTGAAGGACCACTATACGCAGGACAAGCATTATCATAAGCTCCGCCATCATCGCAATAGCCCGATGTCCCCGATGCCCTACAGATAATATTACGTTTTGTACAATCACGATAAGAATTACCACATGGCACAAAAAAATAATTACCGTAATAATCAAGCTGCCCACAGACACGCAGGCGATGCATGCCGAGGCTGTAAGAATTGCAAAGATAATAACCGTAATTACAACCTGAACAGAGGATTTCCTTGTGCAATGCCTTATCCTGAGCACTCTGATGTTTTTCTTTTGGTATCATATTCCTGCATCCGCGACAGAAAATAGGCGTATAGTCACAATTGTGTGTACATATACGCACATCTGTTTCAGAACATCCCCAGTCTAAGTTCCAACAAGATGCATGCGGCGGATGATCCGCACCACGCATATTACAACCCGGACACGGCACGAAAGTTAACCAATGGGCGTAAGCTGCATCATACTTCTCCTTTAGGGCATTTTCGGTTTGCTGGGCAGACTGCCACGCACTCTGGAGCATTGCTGTATTGGCACTCTCAGCCGACAATGCACTATCAATGTTAGATTTCTGATTTTTAAGGGATCTCCAATCAGCAACATCAGCGATACCATTTAGCACGGAAGCTGACAGACTTGAAAGCGGAATCTCCCTTCCCCTTGTTGCTGCTATTGATGCCAAATCAGCAACTATTTCTACAGCACCTTCCTTAAGATCCTCCAAGTTACCTCTATTTTCCAGATCTATATCATTCGATACAGTTTGAAGATAACTACGAACCTTGTCAGACTCGTTATAATCTTCATATGCAACGACACGCACCTTAATTGCATCCTGCCACTTCTTATTTGCTTTATCCCTATCATTTCTAGCGTCTTCTTCTGTAGTCGCTAATTGTGCTATTGATATTATAGAACAGAGACTAAAAACAAGTAACAGTAGGGTCCAAACAATTTTAACTTTCATTATTAACTCCTATTTTAAAGTGCCCATATACTGTTGAATACGATTTAGATGCTCTTTCCGTTCAGAACGTCTAAGGCGATAAGCTCGGCTTATTTCTCTCTCTTGACTGCTCAATTCTCCCCACTTTACCCAAACGGATTTAGAATCTATGACACCAGTCTTCATCTCATCAGAAATTGCCGATCGTGCTTCCCTTAATGAGGTAGTTAGCGTCTCATATTTATCCTGCATATCCGAAAGTTCATTGCTAGCTGCATACACAAGTTTTGCGAGTTCACGTTCATTATAACTTGGCAGTTCAGCATCTGTAGGCAATTTAACGGCAAAGTCAAATTCAGCCGCAATCTGGGCATTCGGTTCCCCTGCCCACACATCCGGTGCGTCAATCGGTACCTCGTGGAAGTGGTCTCCATGTGGCACCCACTTCTTGCCGGGGGCCGCGGGGGGCGGCTCCTTCGCTACGGCCGGTTCCTTCTCTTTTTCCAACATCTTCTCAAATAGTGCAGCTTGTTTTTTCATCTGCTGCACTGTGGACACATTCCAATAGATGAACCCACCGGCAGCAATCACAAAAACAATTAGGGCTGCTTTGCCCCAGGAAAATTTGTTAGACATTATGTCCTCCTATAGGAATATCCCTTGCTTCACTTCGCTGTGTCCAGCGGGCAAGAGGGAATTGGGTTTAAGTTTGGACAAACCGGTCTTTCTCCGCGTGGGAAACAGTCCGGTTTTTGCCATTTTGGATTTGGAAGCGGACAAACCGGTTTTTCTCCGCGTGGGAAACAGTCCGGCCTGGGCCATTGTTCACACGGGGGCGTGTCTGCCTGTGTTATATCAATCATTTTGATTGCCCCAAACAGCAGTCCACCACCCATAAAAACAATCAGTGTTGTTATTGTAAAAATTCTTTTTTTCACAATTATACCTCCTTCATTAAAAACCTTCAAGTGATTTTAATAACTTGTATAAGTACCGTTTTGTTATATCCTGTTTTGCACATAATATGTTTGTGTAAGACAGGATGCCAAGCATTGAAGTTCCCTCCAATGCAACACAAAAAGCCCGCACGGCGCAACACCGAGCGAGCGCAAAACACCGCAGCTGTTAAAGTCTGCGGGACGAATTGATAAATTGTTACAAAAATTAACAGATGTGAAAATAGGGGGGGGGTGTTAACCTATAGTTAAAAATAGTTAAAACGCGCCCATCAAGCAGAACACGCGGATAAAACGTGCTTAGTGTACTGGTGCCTGGTGCGGTCACTTTCTGGGTTGTGGTATTTTTAACATATCGGTTATACATTGTTAAGGCTCCATTCTGAAAAAATATGGTTGGCGTATGCAACTTTTGCATTGTGCAAATATCCATATTTGTAACATAAAACGCATACCTGGAACATCAGGTTACAAAAAATTGCAACTTTTTTCAAAAAATTGCACAATTTTTAGATTTGGTTGATTTTAGGATTACTTGGACGCTCTATATTAACGAGGTTGGGAAACCGCGCCCTACGAAAATCCGCGTTTAACCGTGTTCTCCGCGATTCAGACAATAAAAATGTCCCACAAACTTTCCATTTTGTGCCACAAAACGCAAACTAAAAAGTAAAATCAACGGTATGAATGCCTTAATGGCATTCCCCGTGGTATAAAATACAAAATCCGCGTTTTCCGTGTCCTTCGCGCTTTCCGCGATTCAGACAAAAGAAAAGGCAGGCACCCAAAAGGGGACCTGCCTTTTGATTTGAGTTATAAGCACCTACTTCGCCCAATGATAGGGCCGTGTTCCCCAATCACTTGTGCAAGTGCCATTACTGCAGCGGGTGAAAGTCACACCGCACCCTGGCCGTCTACACGTAAAGGTTGTTGTGTGATTGTGTATTGCACCTGCAACACAAGTCCAGTAATGCCCACCACAATAACTACAATCTATACGGTGGTCTAACCTGTTGCCCACCGTCTGTCCACACGCTTTGCGCGCACAGTTTGCAGTCGGCGCAGGATACACATGCGTATGTGACTGACACGCATGGTAAGAACCAACGGTGCAACTATCGCCATTCCTGTTAGTCGGACACGTCTCTGACCGATGCGTATACGAATTGGACATCAAA
>PYJA01000092.1 GCA_003635185.1 Candidatus Poribacteria bacterium
TACAGGACTTACGCAAAATACTTGTAATATTTCTCTCCTATGGCTAATATAGTCTATAAGGAGGTTCATAAAATGACAAAACCAACACGTCTTGATTATTGTCAATATCTACTCACGACCCGTGTCAACTATACTCTCACTCATTATGCGGATCACTGTGAGCGTTTTAGTCATGATCAAATTAATCGTTATCTTGCGGGTGATCGTTTGCCCCCTCGTCTTGTCTGGGAAAGTGTCCAACCCCACTTGGTGCAAACTCCCGATGGATATATTATCTTTGATGATACTATTTTAGATAAAAGACATGCACAAGATATAGCCTTTGCTCAGAAACAATATAGTGGAAATGCTCACACCACGATAAATGGTATAGGTGTTGTTACCTGTGTTTATGTCAACCCGGAGTTAGACCGGTATTGGATTATTGATTTTCGTATTTACGATAAGCAAGGTGATGGCAAATCCAAGTTAGATCATGTTCAGGATATGCTTGATGTTTTAGTGAACTCCCGCCATGTTGCTTTTAGCACAGTGTTGATGGATAGTTGGTATGCCAGCAAAGTGCTTATGTTATTCATTGAAAGTCTTGGTAAAAAGTTCTATTGTCCACTGAAAAGGAACAGACTTGTTGATGATTCTAACGGCACAAAACCATATCAACACATTGACAGCTTAGAGTGGAGCCAAACAGAACAGAAGTCGGGTAAACGTGTGAAAATCAACAAGTTCCCCAAAAATCATAAGGTGAAAGTATTCCGGGTAGTGTCTAATAAACGCACGGATTATGTTGCTACAAATGACTTGAACCAATCGGATGTGTCCGCTGTGCGACAGGTGTGTAGCGCACGCTGGAAGATTGAACAATTTCACCGTGAAACGAAACAACTCACAGGGATCGAAAAATGTCAATGCCGTTTACCCCGTATTGTGAGAAACCACATCACTTGTGCTGTATTAGTATGGATTTACCTGATGCAAAAAGCAAATGAAATGGGGCAAACGCTTTATCGAGTCAAAAATGAACCGTATTCTGATTTTCTACGCCAACAGCTAAAATCACCTACTTTGAAAATGGATATTGCGTAAGTCCTGTTTAAGAAAAGAATTATGCGCTAAATGCCCCAGGCCGGTAGGTTCGGTTTGAAACCGAACCGGATCGGACGCAGAAACCTTCACCTATCCTGTCCACTCAGCAGTGCTGCTGAACAAAACACCCAGGATTCGCCTGGGCTCAGTTCGGTTCGGTTTCAAACCGAACCTACCGGGCCTGGATGCACGCTAAATTGACGCTTATGGTGCGGTTAGGAAACCGAACCTACCGAGAATTATCGCGTTCATTTGGTATCATATCATCGCCCAAGTCTGTTTGGCGTTATCAAAATAGCCATAGTGGAAAAATCAAGGTTTACCTTGATTTTTTTGTTCTTTTATGATATTTTATCTAAATCAAAACGACCCAACATTTCTTGAGGTAATCTTTGAGTTACAAACAAAAAGCCCTGATATGCGTGCCAATCTTTTTATTGATATGTTTTGTTCTGATGTGGCAATTTCCCAATATCGTATCTGATGACGGGAAAGTTGTGCGGTGGTATAGCGTTATTCCACCACTACTCGCTATCACTTTGGCAGTCATAACAACACGTTTGTTTCTAAGTCTTGGCGTGGCAGTAGGTGCGGGACTTCTGCTTGCATGGGGACAGCAAGGGTTATCATTAAACACATTTTTCTCGGAAGTTGTTTGGTTTGCGCGTGCGGTTACTATTACTAATGACGGAATTGATCTTTTCAATTTATGGGTGATCCTTTTCGTCCTTTTTATGATGTCTATGATCTCCGTTGTAATAGCATCTGGAGGAATAGCGAGTGCCATTTCAATTTTATCTCACCTTGCAAGGGGGCCCCGTTCTACCCAATTCATCACCGCAGTGATGGGCACTGTTATTTTCATAGGTGACTATAGCAACGCCATGCTTGTTGGCCCTACGATGCGACCTATCACTGATCGGTATAAGGTGAGTCGTGAAAAGTTAGCGTATATTGTGGATTCTACAAGTGCCCCGATTGCTGGGCTTGCGTTTGTTAGCACATGGATCGGCTATGAGGTGGGGCTTTTTAACGCAGTCGCTGAAAATATCGGTTTAGTTAAAGATGGTTATTCAATGTTCTTTGATGCGCTGCCGTTCCGCTTCTACTGCATTTTGACCATCATATTTGTTCTCATAAATACGCTTAGCGGACGGGATTACGGGACGATGCGGCGTGCGCAAACGCGCGCTCGGGACACAGGAGATGTTTCAGCTCCTGATGCGAAAGTGATGGGTAATATTGCTGCAGACATTGGAACAGAAAACAGTAAAACCCAAATCCTTTCTGCAGTGATTCCGCTTACCCTACTTTTTGGATTAATTCTTGGTGGGTTATGGATAGATGGTAGGAGTTGGCTATCAGTATTTTCACTGTCTACATGGAAGTTGGTGTTCGCCTCAGCGAATAACGTCATTGAAATTGCTACTACTATAGCAATCGTATTTTATTTGACAATAGACACTCTTTTTTCTTTTGCTCTTTTTTCTATGTCTGCATGGCAGGACGCGCTTTCAAATGCTGAAAACGTCAAAATACTTGCCTCTGCAGCAGTTACCTCGTTTGTCGCATCGATTATATGTGCGCGTGTGTTCTCTAAATTGTCCTTTCCAGAAATTAGCAAAGCTGTCAAGGAAGGACTTTCAGGAACACTTTTACCAATAGCAATTATTTTATGTGCATGGGGCATAAAGGCAAGTTGTGATAAATTATTGACAGGGACGTTTATCGCTTCACTACTCAGCGATGTTGTATCGCCATTGTGGTTTCCGGCACTTGTTTTTGTTGTTGCATCGCTTACCTCATTTGCAACCGGCACCAGTTGGGGCACAATGGCTATCCTTATCCCGACAGCGATTCCCGTTGCGTTTCTGCTTGACGATCATAGCTACGGAATTACAACGATCATCTGTCTCGGTGCAGTATTAGACGGTGCTATCTTCGGTGATCACTGTTCGCCAATTTCGGATACGACTATCCTCAGTGCAATTGTGAGTAGTTGCGATCCGATGCATCATGTGAGGACGCAAATGCCTTATGCGCTGACTGTTGCAGTTATTGCCTTAATATGTGGTTATCTTCCTGCTGCGTTAGGTGTGCCATCATGGATCGGGATAGTAATTGGAACAGGAGTTACTATCCTACTGTTTTTAGGGTTACATCGTTTGCGCCATGATTAATAGTAAAACCCTCAATTATTTATACACTGCGAATCAACGCCAAATGGTTTATGGTATTCGGTGGGCTTACATAAAAAAACGGTAATATTGCAGAAATCTGGTGCGGTTAGAAACCGCACCTACCGGGGAGTATGCACATATTTTCGCAAATTCTACGCATTTCTATTAGGGAACCGTAAAAACCGCTTGGCATTCCCCCCCATAATATCCGCTAATTCTGATTCTGATAGGTTAGGTAACAATTTCTCTATGATAGTTGTGAGTTCTCCGTAGCCCGGTTCTTCCAAAATCCACGGAAAATCAGTCGCCCACATCAATCGTTTTATCCCAAAGTCATTTAGCAAATTCCCGTGCCATCCAGCTAAATTTTGATATGGATATGCCTCTCTGCTGAACGCATACTGACCGGATAGATGTACGGTAACGTTTTCAAATCGCGCCATCCGATATGTTGTGTGCATATTGAGATTGTAGCCTGATACTTGGATTTGTGGTCTGCCAAGTTCGTCCAAAGTGAATTTGCCCTTGCCCGGTGTCATGCCGAGGTGATTGAGAACCACCCGAACCTGTGGAAACGCTTGGACTAAATACGGAAGCAGATGTGCATCAATTGAACGCGGATAAAGCCATAGAACGTAATCTTTTTCGGCGGCACACTTCCAAATAGGGTATGTCTTAAACTCTTGCACATCCTTTGTTGCAAAAATATCCCTCGGTCCGCCAAGTTCAAAGAGACGAAATCCGATTATGCCTGTTCCATCTGCCAATTCAGCCATGTGTTCTGCTGGTTGTGGATGATCATGTGGAACAAGCCCTATCCCAAGAAACCTATCCGGATAACTTTTGAGACAGTGCAGCAGGTAACTGTGATGTTCTATACTTGCGCCGCCGATTTGAACGAGTACCGCTTGGTCAATTTGGTGTTTTTCCATTACACCTAACAGTTTTTCGGCAGGTTCTTCTCGTTCAGCAGGACAAATAGAGGTAACTTCTCGTGGAAATTCGGGTGAAACCTTTGTAAATACGTGGACATGTGCATCAATGCTTGGCATAAGATTATTTCCTTTGTGGACAGATTTTCAACGCACGTGTATTAAGGTTCAGTCAGCTAAACTAAACAACTTGCGACGTTCAGGTGTTGTGCAATATTCGGAGATAGCGGCGAACTGCTCAGGTCCAATCCGCCCAGGTGTGCGCTTCTCATAAATCAGAATAATTGATTTTCGCGGCACATCCGAAGCATTGTCCATTGAGGTATGCCAACCACACGAATTGAACATGATAGCAGTGCCAGCTTTTCCCGGGAAAGTTTTGTGTCCCGGCATACTCTCTTGTAGCAACGGACGTTTATAAGGACCTGAATTAGGCTTGTGACTGCGCGGAACAAAGCCGAATTCACCACTCCCTGCGGGGACATCGTTGACATAGATTTGTACTTTAATATGAAGTGGGTTGCTTTGTCCCACATCGGGATGCCACCCTGTGTAGCTGACGGGCCACGGTGCAACCGTTCTGACTTGTGGTCCTAACAAAATCAGGTCATCATCTGTGAATTCCATCAACGCTCCGTAGTAGCTTGGGTGATCAATCAGGTCAATGAATATTGGGTCTTTTTCAAGTGGGCTTGGAATGTCGTAAAAGGTCGCAGCGGCTTCACCTGCTTCGACTCTATCTAACCATTCTTCCTTACATTCTGCTGCCCAATAATCAAAGACTGATTGCAGCCGTTTCAATTGATCGCCTTGTATCGCGTTTTCAAAAACGAGATACCCTTCTTGTTCCCATTGTGTTTTCTGTGTTGGTGTTGGTCGAATCATTATTTTATCTTCCCCCTACCTTCAATTTTCCATATAGTTTCAACTGTCCGTCCGCGTACGCATATCAGTTCATCGTGAAGATTGCTTGTCATTCCTTGGTGCAGCGGAATTACAGAGAGTCTTTCACCGACCCGAAATTGATGTGAACATCCACTTACATCTATATGTCCATGTTCAACGGACATACCGTAGATTTTGGCTTCTGGAAATTCAATGATGTGTCCATAAGGCGATGGTGGATAACTGGTAAACGTTTTTTGTCCGCCATCAACGATTATTCTGTCGGATGTTGGCGTGCTGACGACTGTTACAAGAACGCGAAGCACACATCGGTCTGGCGATAACATCTCTGAATTACCGATGCGTGTCATGCCTTCATAAACATAAGAACCGCTGCGTGTTTCGGTGCAGCCAAGTTCTTTTGATGCTACTTCTGAACCTGTTCCACCACCACTGATTATTTCTATAGGAATACCATCGTTCTTCAATAGATCTACTGTTTCGGCGATGAACGGCTTTGCGTTTACGTTACTTGGATAGGTCATCACACCCAGAAAATCGACCCCTGGCATTTTTGCCACTTTTTGAGCAAGACGATGTGCTTGCTGTGGTGAACCGACACCACATCGTCCACCACCTGTATCCAATTCCAGCACAACGGGGATGACACACCCATCCGCATTCGCTTGCTGCGAAATACCTGTTGCCGTCACTTCAGAATCGAGGGCAACTATAATCCGCGCACGTTTTGATAACGTTGTTAACCGCTCCAACTTCGGTTTGCCAACGATGTTATACGGAATAAGGATATCGTCAATTCCTGCTTTCACCATCGCCTCTGCTTCACCTAATTTTTGACACGTAATTCCTTGAGAGCCAGCGTCAAGTTGTAATTTGGCGATTTCTGGAATTTTATGTGTTTTGGTATGAACGCGTAACGAAATATCAATGTTACGGCAGAGGGTTGCCATTCCATTGATATTTCGCTCAAGCACATCTAAATCAGCGATTAAGGCAGGCGTGTCTAAATCGTTGATGTGCATAGATATTCCTCCAACAGAATTTCATCTTTATGGTAGATTTACAATTATTCAGACATTGCGTCCGGTACAGTTTATTATGAGTACACTCTATTTTACCCTAATTTTCATTTTTTTCCAATTGATACTTAGGGTAAGGATGGATTAAAGTAAAGAAAAATAATAACTTTCTATATATGTGAAGTTTTTGGACTATTCTGTTAATGTTATAATGAACAACAATCCCCACACCATAACGCTAGCAAGGTTTCCTAACCTCGCCAATGTCCAAGTAATTGTGGATTTCACTATAAATAGAGACTTATCCTCTAATCATTGTAAAAATAAATTTGACAAATACGTAAAAATATTGTATAATTTAGGAGGGTAATGGAGTAATATACTTCGTTGCTTTTTGAATTTTATGGACTCCTCATAGATTCTACAATTTTATGTATAATCATCTTGGTTATACAAAGGAGCAAGCATGTTAGGCGCAATTATCGGAGATATTGTTGGTTCTGTCTACGAGTGGAACCGTATTAAAACCAAAGATTTTGAGTTTTTTACCTCGCGATGCTTTTTCACAGATGATTCAGTTTGCACTGCAGCAGTCGCGGATATTTTACTACATGACCTTCCACCAACAGAGACAATGCAGAAGTGGTGTCAACGTTATCCTGATTGCAGTTACGGTGGCATGTTTGGAAAATGGATCTATGAAGACACACCTGAACCTTATGATAGCTACGGTAACGGTGCAGCAATGCGTGTCTCACCAGCAGCGTTTCTACATCGTGATGATTTGGATGCAGCTCTCGCAGCCTCTGACACAGTAACTGCAATTACTCACAATCATCCAGAAGGCATGAAAGGCGCGCGTGCAACCACACATGCTATCTGGCTTGCGTTTCAAGGTAAAAGTCCAGCGGCCATCTGCCGAATTATTACAAATGAATACGGTTACGATTTAACGCAGACAGTTGACGAAATTCGCCTTGAATACTCCTTTGACGAAACTTGTCAAGGTACAGTCCCACAAGCAATAACCTGCGCGCTGGAATCTGTGAGTTTTGAAGATGCTGTACGTAACGCCATTTCTCTTGGAGGCGATTCTGATACCCTTGCTGCTATCGCGGGACCTATCGCTGAGGCACTGCACGGTATACCTAAGGAATATATAGAAAAGACAGTGACAAAATATCTTGTAGAGGCAGATGACATTAAGACTGTGATAAAAGAAATGTACCAGAGTTACAATAGTAGTTCCGAGTAGGAGGACACAATGTTAGGTGCAATTATAGGTGATATTGTAGGTTCAATGTATGAAAGTAGAAGATATCGGATCAAAACGAAAGATTTTCCGTTCTTTGGAAAGTACTGTCGGTATACGGATGATTCGGTCTGCACTATAGCAGTCGCAGATATATTACTACACAACCTTGCACCAGTAGAGACTATGCAAAGTTGGTGTCGATGCCACCATGGTCGTGGTTACGGTGGAATGTTCAGAAAATGGAGAGATTCTGACAACCCTGAACCTTATGGTAGTTATGGCAATGGTGCTGCGATGCGTGTATCTCCAGCGGCGTTCCTGAACCGTGATGATTTGGACGCTGCTTTTGAGGCTGCTGATAAGGTGACTGAAATCACACACAATCATCCTGAAGGTATGAAAGGTGCGCGGGCAACAACTCACGCTATTTGGCTTGCATTTCAAGGTGAAGATATTGATATAATCCGTCAGACTATTACCACAGAATATGGATACGATCTATCACAAACCATTGATGAAATTCGACCTAATTATCCACCAGTTCCACCTCCAGAATACACTCCAGGATTTCCCAGTCTTGTAACTTGCATGGGATCAGTGCCTCAAGCGATAACGTGTGCGTTGGAATCGGTCAGTTATGAGGATGCTGTTCGGAATGCTGTATCTCTTGGTGCCGACTCAGATACGCTTGCAGCTATAGCGGGTGCAATTGCCGAGGCATTGCACGGTATTCCCGATGAATTTGTAGAAAAAGCAAACAATCATTATCTTGCTGACGCTCCAGATATCTGTGAGGTGATTAGAAAGATGTATAATCAATTATGAGTCTGTAGAAGTAGAATTTAAGGAAAATCTAAAAGGTGTATGTAGTACTTTTTTCGTAAAGGAATTTTCATCACAATTTTGGATTTTACTTCGTCAGCGGAACAAGCTGCTGATCGAAGTACCAAGAAGATTGTGCTTATCAATGGCACTCAACTCGCGAAGCTTATGATAGAACACAACATCGGTGTTTCTACAACCAAAACTTACGAAATCAAACGGGTAGATTCTGACTATTTTACTGAGGAAAAATAAAAATGTTCCAGTTGAAAACAACCGGAACATTGCCGAATTACATGTGGACTCTTAAACCACTTCCATCCAAACCCCGGGCACAAACCCCGGATACTTTCCTTCACTAAACGCCGGATAATATTCACCTTCTCCGCTGAAATCGTGGATTGTCTCTCCGCCATCTGCATTGGGAATATGTACTCTGCACGTATAATCAGTTTGGTGGAACAGCTGCTGCGGTGTCGGTGCAGATTTTTCAACGCGATATGCTGCCAATGCATCTTCATCCACTGAAACGCCCAGTCCAGGTGAGTCAGGAACGTTGATCGTCCCATCAAGGACTTCAAGCCGTGTTTCAAGCAGGTCCGATTCCCACAACTCATGGCACGTAATTGCTGGCAATTCAGCTTGCGAAAGCACAGCACCAAGATGCACACAATATGCCGTTGTAATACCAGTGCCGACCATCTGTAGCCAGAACGGTTGCTCAAATGAAGAGCAGAGTGCGTTCGTACGCAGCAGTGAATTGACACTACCTCCGACAACAAACCCACCACAACAACGCGCATGCAAACAGGATTCATTGTAATGCTCAACGATACGTTTTTGAACAGCCTCTTGCAACCTTGCCGCACCTTCAATATCTGTTCCGAGGTAGAACGGACTTTCGTAGATCGCGACATTCGGATGTTCATCTAACTTCTGTAAAACGGGAATAGCGTTATCCGTTGTTCGTAGGAAGCCGTTGAAGTCAATATCAAGTTTGTAGTCTGCTGGTACTGCGTTACCGACTGCATCAACTTGTGCGAAAATGTCTCGCCAAGGTCTCGCTTTGAGTTTGGCAGATGTATAACCTCTTTTGACCGATTCCTGTACTTCCGCGACCCAATCCTCTGGTGGCATATCAATATCCCACCATGAAATAGGACAACTCTCACGCACCTTCGGACCAATCAGGCCAGATACAGGAACACCAACTGTTTTACCGACAGCATCATATAGTGACATCTGAATGCCAAACCCGACACCATCATCGTTCATACATGCAAATGGATTTTGCCCTACCAATCGTTCAATATTACCCGATTCATCATATAAATTTTCGCCATACCCTATAACTCCGTTACTAAGTTCAACACGATAAACGTAAACCCGTTCACCGTGCGTTGCTGCACGGTGCATGTGCCGACTGACACGGTCGCAGTAAAACGGTACATTCAACGTTATTGTTTCAAGATGTTTGATGCTAAGCATGTTGCGCCTCCTAATGTTTAGATTGTTCCGAATTGTAGCACATTCTCAAAATAATCGGTTAAGAAATATCCGATTTTAATGATCGAAGCATTTTTTAGAAATCATATATTTGTAATTATTGAAGAATATCTCGGAAATTTACAACAAACCAGTAAACGATCCTGTTAAGATTAATTTAGAGAAAAAATAATTATTTTTATTCACTGCGGTAGATGCGGTTTCCTAACCGTATCTTTAGGGACTGAGTTAAGGGTGCGATATTGTTTGACACCGTTCTATATCATTGACACGCCTCCTATTTGTTGGTATAATATCAATTATCTTTGTATAATCTCTTGGAGGCAACAATACGTTATGACAGACGTTAAACCCTTTACTGTCTCAAACGAACTATTAGATCAACCTGAAAAACTCCGCGAACGAGCAAAACAGGATGGTTATCTCTATTTTCGTAGGTTAATTGATGCTGAATCCATTTACAGCTTACGTCAGGATTTTTTGGAGATTTGTCATCGGCACGGATGGGCACAAGGCGGTGAAGCGCTGATGGATGGAATTCGTACAGGCGGACCTTTCATGGAAGGTGATGACGGATATTGGCCTGTGTTAGACGAATTCCAATCTCTTGAATCATTCCACACATTTGCGCATCATCCCGCAGTTTTGGATATGTGTGACAAATTGTTTGGCGAAAAAACGCTGGTGCATCCGCGGAATATCGGAAGAATCATGTTCCCAGAAAACACAAAGTATACAACCCCCGCACATCAAGACTTTATCCATATTCGTGGCACTGAGGAAACCTATACAGGCTGGATTCCGCTGGGGGCATGTCCTGAATATATGGGTGGATTATCTGTTTTAGCTGGATCGCATCAGTTTGGCATTTTTCCCGTGAAGCCAGCATTAGGAGCAGGAGGACTCGGTATTGATACTGATCCGTTAGAAGCGGATGGATTGCATTGGGTTGGCGGAGATTACGAGATAGGTGATGCGATTTTCTTTCACAGCCACACCGTTCACAAAGCATTGCCAAACCAGTCACCTGATCGGATACGCTTATCAGTGGATTATCGCTATCAAGGTTGCTCACAACCTGTCACAGAAGGCTCACTTTTACCTCATTTTAACAGAATGCCTTGGAACGAGATTTATAATGGATGGCAATCTTCTAAATATCAATATTATTGGAACGCTTTTGATCTTAATCGGGTGTAATCAGTAATGAAAAGTGTATTGATTTTGCTAATGTTTAGCACTTTCTGTGTTACAGCCAGTTTGTTGTCAGACGGTCATAACGACACTAAAACCACGACAATCCCTACTGGAATGGTATTGATTCCCGCAGGGGAATTTCAGATGGGAAGCACAAACGGTGATCGTGACGAAAAGCCTATCCACACTGTTCATCTTGATGCTTTTTACATAGATAAACATGAGGTAACAGTGGGAGATTACAAAAAGTTCATCAATGCCACGAAACATCGCGCACTATCCGATTCTGTCTTTCGGTGTTCGCCTACCGACCAGCACCCCGTTGTCGGTGTCAGTTGGCACGATGCGATGGCTTATGCGAAGTGGGCAGGAAAACGCCTACCGACAGAGGCGGAATGGGAGAAAGCAGCGCGCGGCGGCTTAATTGGAAAAAAATATCCGTGGGGTGATACAATTGATACAAGCAAAGCGAACTACAACAAGAACACAAAATCTGGCCCACATGATGAACAGACAACACCTGTCGGAAAGTATCCTGCCAATGATTACGACTTATTTGATATGGTCGGTAATGTGTCGGAGTGGTGCCTTGATGCGTATCAGAAAAATTTCTATGCTAATTCGCCTCAACGCAATCCCATTGCTGGAGCAGAAAACCTCAATCAGATTATTGATAACTTCCAAAATATAAAGACACGCCGTGTTGTACGTGGAGGTTCGTGGAGTTTTAATGCAAAGAGTGTTCGTGTTGCAAACCGCATGGGTGAAAAACCTTCGCTTTTGAGCAGCGATGTTGGATTTAGATGTGTGCAAAATGTCAAACCCTAAAATAATACACTGTTATGATGCAATCTAAAAGGAAATAGGAATCATTGCGTAAATTAAAACACTTGGCACTTATCGGATGCTGTTTTCTCATCGTTTTGTCCGCATCCGCGGAAAACTACACTGGTGATTTTTTAACGAACGGTATTGGCGCACGCGCCCTTGGACTCGGCGGCGCGTATGTTAGCATAGCAGACGATGCCACTGCAACTTACTGGAATCCCGCTGGAATAGCAGGTGTTTCGCAAAAGTATCAAGTCTGTATGATGCATGCGACACGCCGCTCAGGATTAGGGGCATTTAGTTATGTCAGTGGCATCGGAAAAATCTTACCACAACTGACGCTCGGACTGTCATGGATTCGCGCTGGTATTGATGACATCCCTATCTATTACGATGTGCCAGCGTTTGATCCCGCAATTAGTGCTGACCAACGCAAAAACGACCCGAAATATCGACCACGAGAAGAAGACTTTACACCTTCAGGTTACCTTAACGATAGTGAAAACGCTTTCGTGCTATCACTTGCAACGCGCTTTGCTGTTAGTCAATCATGGTGGGATAACTTCGGTAGAGATTCTGTTCCACCTGAATTTCTATTCGGTGTAAATATGAAAGGTATCTTTCAGAATTTCAACGGAGCAGGTGATCTTGATGAGATTACTTCCGTGTTCTCTACTTACGGGAGTCGCGGATACGGCTTTGATGCGGGTGTGCTAATGCGCCTACCAGATATGAACGCCCTTTTTGGCCTTGAAGATGCAGGTGGATTCGCTTTCGGTGTAAACCTACAGGATATATCCCAAACAACTTTGACATGGAATACCGTGCCTGCTCTCAAAGAATCAATTCCAGCAAATCTGAATATAGGTCTCGCCTATTTCACAAAACTGCTTTTTAATCGCGAATTAATTCTATCGTATCAGTGGCAGCAGCGTTACGGTGGACAAACACATCTCGGCATAGAATATCATCTCAGCCCTCCGTTAGCACTGCGCATTGGTTACCGCGATACTCGCTTGACAAGTGGGGTCGGTATCCAACTCAAACAGTTTCGGCTTGATTACGCTCTTCTCATAGGCGATCTGATTAACACCCATTTTTTAAGTGTATTATGGGCTTTTTAATTAGATTTTGGTTTGGATAAATCTGGTTGACTCCTGAGGAATATCACCAATGGAGACACCATCAACGGCACCATTACTAACCAATCCAGCACAATAGGTAATCCGTACTTATCTGCCAAAGCACCGACAACCAAATTTAATAATCCGCCCACACCCCACGATGCACCCATCATAAAACTTGATGCAATGTTCTCATGCCCTCGCAAAATAATCTGTGCTACGATAATGTTTAACGTAATTGAACTTGATAGCACTACGTTACCCAAAAACAGAAATACCAGTGCAGTGATACCCTGAGTGTGAAGTGCAATATAGAGCAGTGGCGGTGCAACAACAAGTGAGAACAACAGTAAAATAAGTGTATGTACACGACTTAATACCCACCCACTTCCCATAATGCCCATAGAACCTGCAAAGATATAGAGTGCAACAACTAAAGAACGCATCTGATCCGAATAATTCAGATCATTTAAGTAGATGGAGAGAAAGTTTTCTAACCCTATCCCAGTGACCGTTCGAAACGAGGCAATAACAAACAATACAATTAGTGGGAATAGGTGGGGTTGGACAACAATCCAAAAGGATTCTCGTTGCGTCTTTCCTCCATGTGATAGTACACGAGCAGAGGCGGTCAGGTCAAGCTCATGTTCAAATTTCAATATGATAGGTACCGATAACGCTACAAGTAAACCCGGTATCATTTCCCAAATTAAATGTCCGTATCCGAGACGGTAAGGTATCAAAAGTAGCACTACCGGACCAATAGCCCGTCCAATATTACCACCTGTGAGAAAAATGGAAATCCCCATACCTCTTGTTTCAGCTGCAAGTGCCCCCGCATAAGTTGTCGCTTGTGGATGAAATGCTGCAATACCCGTACCACCGATAGCTAATAACACAATTACAATAGGTGTTGAAGGGATAAGACTCACCAGGCCTAAACCGATTACCGTGAATGCAACTCCGAATGTAATGAAATGGACTGTCCTTACCCTGTCCGACAACCACCCAAAGAAAACCTGTCCAAGAGAACTGAAAAGACTATAGACTGAGATGAGAATACCCGCAAAACTATTCCGCGTCGCTGCGGAAGCAAGGTTTGCTAATAAACGCGGTTGTAAATGTGGAAATAGGTTGGCGTAAGAATCAAGGATGGTATGTGTGAATGTGAGGAAGAAGAATTGGTTGCGTGTAGATGAATTCGTGTTTTTTCGATTGTTTTCCATTAGATAAAATTAACATTTAGTTTTTGAATATCTGGCGATTATAGCACAATTCTTAATCTATGTCTCAAGTTTTTCAATTTCCTTCTTGCGCGCCAATACGCAAACTGCCGATAATAATAACCTATATTCTTCGGAATGTTCTTAAACTCAGGCACAAATTGACACGTTCCACCGAGAACAACCAACTGCTTTTTCGCACGCGTCATTGCTACATAGAAAACGCGGCGTTCCTCTTCAAGGACGGTATCGCGCCGAGGAAACCTCCGATCCAACGTATTATGAATAAGAATAACCTTTTCCCATTCCTGTCCCTTTGCTTTATGTATTGTCGTTACCTCTACCGGAAAAGATAAGGATTCACTTGAAAGTAACTCCTCGATCCGATCAACTTCATAGTTGGTTCTAACAAGAATCGCAGTCTCAACAGCATCGGATAATTCCTGTAATAGATGTTTTTGGATGGTTTCAGGTGTCGTCTCTATAATGTCTATTTCATTTTTTATCGGATTATGAGAACGTAGGTTTTTCCGAATCCGAGGTGTGTTGCGTTCAATGATGGCTCTTGCATGCTCCACAATTGTTGACGTAGAACGATAATTGCGCGTAATCTCATATTTTTTAACATCTGATCGATTGGAAAATTTCTGCATAATCTGGGAATCACCACCCCGAAAACTATAAATCGCCTGGTCATCGTCTCCTACAGCAAATAGATTTTCGGACAGTTGAGAAATAAGTCTATAGTCAATTGGGGCAATATCTTGGAACTCATCAACAAGCACATAAGGGTATCTGTCTATGTATTTTTGTCGGATATCTGAGCGGGTTTCTAATAGATGTGCAGCGTAAATAATCATATCTTCAAAATCAACAGCATTCGCGGTTGATTTTTGGTCTTCATATTTCTTTGCGAATTCCCGCGCAACAGGGTCTTTCAACGAATTAGGATCAAAGAGTCCGGTTTCAACTTGTCGTTTTGCACGCATCACTATATCTTTTATATCGTAGAAACGGTCACGAAGATTTTCAAAATCAGGGTTTCTATCCAAATGATCCGTGTATTGAATGTTAAAATGTTGGCAGAACATCTCAAGCATAACTTGATTGCTAAATTGTTCACGCATTGGGTCTGCGCGGTTGAACACCTCGCCACAGTTTCTGTGATGTCTAATCCAATATGCTTCGCGTCCGTTTGCCTCTCTTCCTCCAACCTGTTCCAACACTTTAAAAACGAACTGCGTTTCTCCTTCTGCACGAATGGCTTGACGCAGCCGATCATTTGACGAGTGGTCAAAATGTTCACGTCTCCGCCGCTCGGGGTTTGTGGACTGCCCTATATAACACTTACCCGTCTGTTTGTTTTCAATTTTATAGATGAAAACAGTTGTGGATGCGGCTGCCTGATCAATCTGTCCCCTTTCTTGGGCAATGATTTTATCAATCTCACCTGACCAAATTTCGGGATGATGTTCAAATCCTGCATGCATAAAGTTTGTGGTCACAATATCTTTCCCAAAGGCGTGGAGTGTACGGATGACAGGCAAAGCACCTTTTGACTTTTGCCCTGCAACAATCCGATTTTCCATCTCTTCAACCGCTTTTCTATTGAATGCTATGGCGAGGATTTTAGAAGGAGGGATATTGTGGGTTTGAATGAGACTGAGAATACGTTCTGTTACGACTCTGGTTTTACCGCTCCCTGGTCCCGCAACAACGATGGCAGGGCCCGCAAAGTGATTAACAGCTTTCTCTTGGTTTTTATCAAGATTCATATTTGATCATAGGAAAGAATACTTATGCTTAGTATATCATTAGAGAGATACGAAGTCAAAACGTTTGTAACTTGAATAAAATGGAAGTTGACTTCAACAAACCCACGTGATATAATATTGAATATAAATTCAGGAAAAAACCACAAACATTAAGAATATCTTATGAATTATATCTTTACCTATAGTCTTATCATTATTTCTATCCTCACGTGTATACCTGTTGCAGCCGATAGCACAGACATTCACGAGAACGCTGGAACTCGTGCGATGACATTCCTCAAAATAGGTGTCGGTGCGAAAGCAATGGGAATGGGAGAGTCCCAAGTCGCTGCAACAGATGACCTCTATGCATCGTTTTGGAATCCAGCAGGTCTCACAAGGCTACAAAAACCACAACTTGCGCTGATGCATAACGAATGGTTCGCTGGAATCAATCATGAGTTTGTGGGATTTGCGCTTCCGATTGGAAAAAATACTGTTGGGGCAAGTGCTAATTACTTATCCTTCGGTGAATTGCAAGGACGCGATCAAGAAGGAAATGAAACAACCCTTTTTCGCCCTTACGATTTAGCAATAGTTCTCTCTTATGCGCGGCGTATCGGGAAAACGTTGGCTTTTGGTGCAAATGCCAAACTCCTACGGGAACAGATTGCTGATGATAGTGGTAGCGGAATTGCATTTGATCTCGGCGGGTTATACGCTTTTGCTAACGTTCCCCTTTCATTCGGTTTTAACGCACAACATATCGGACCACGAGTGCAGTACGTTGAGGATGCGTTTGAACTCCCTTTCACGTTTAGATTAGGAACAGCGTATCGATTATGGAACGATGTTGTTGTCTTGACAATGGATTTCATTCGTCCCACCGACAACGATAATTCCATCGGGATAGGAGCGGCTTACACTATAGGAAACGTATTGCAACTACGGACAGGTTATAACTACAAATTCGGTGGCAACGATTTAGGACCAACTTCAGGGATTAGAGGCGGTTTTGGACTGACGCTCCGAAGATTTCAAATTGATTATGCCTCGATACCATTCGGTGATTTGGGACTAACACACCGATTTTCTTTGATTGCCACTTTTTAGTTGGGACTTTAAGAAAAACTAAAGTTTGGACAATATTGTTAGATTCAAGTAGCTTTATCACTATGTGTCCCGTTGATTTGCCGAAAAACTTGTGTAATATTCTGCGAGTTCGTTTTTTGTTTAGAACTCACAGAAAATAATGTTTGTGCTATTCGCAAGCGCAGAAAAGCAACACACAATCCGAGTGTGAGTTTAGCAGGACGATACCAATGTATCCCAAGTTGTTGGCAAACATCTTCAACTTTCACCCTTTCTGTTTGGGAGTGTGTTGTAAATATGAGTTTCGTTAGACTTGCGGCAACGAAACTGAGCTGCACAAACCGATTGATGCTTTTCCGAGATTTGACTTGGTATTTATCAAATCCGAAGTTTTGTTTGGCATCGCGGAAAGCTGTCTCAATCTGCCATCTGTTGCGATA
>PYJA01000093.1 GCA_003635185.1 Candidatus Poribacteria bacterium
GCATTTGACTTTGCGCGACAGAGCAAGTGATGTCCTTGTGCGAGGATTGTTGTGAACACTTTGCGTCTATTAAAACCTCTATCAAATATGATCAAACCCGGAGGCACATTGGCACAGATGGATTTCAGCACTTCTCCGCTATTAGCTTGTTCGTCTCCCGGACACATCACCCGGGCAGTCAACGGAAACAGACGCACCCCTTGCGGCGTTTCACAGAGCCACCCGATAGCACCGAACTCGTGTCCGTGATGGAACTTGGATTGGTTCTTATTCCGTTTGTTATAGCGTGTGTTTATGAATAAATGTGTGCCCTCTTGACAAACACCGTCATTGATAGACTTGGTTTCATCATAGGTATAGACACCTTCGCTGAAAGTTGTTTGAACTTGTCTTGTCAAAACCGATGTGAGTTCGTCAAGACACCATTTGGAACGACCCAGAAACTTCGGCAAGGACCAATAGGTTGTTTCAGGTTGTGTGGATAGATATATTTGTGTCATTGTGCCACGATGCGGAGTATTTATCAAACCTTTCACATAAGTGCGAAAATGGTTGAAGTTCGCATTATACTTGAAAACCGGTTGATATTCTGATAATATAGTTTCTAAGTGGGAAAGAGGATCCATTTTGAATATCCTTTCAAAAAATGTTTTTTCTAAAAGGATACCCTCTTTTCTGCTTTTTGTCTCTAAAAATCTTAAAACTGTCCAAACTATAGTAAAATATAAAGAAATGCAATAATGGTTGACTCGGTAAGTTTTGTGCTTTGAACACCCTAAATAACCCCCCTTTATCCCCTCGCGAAGATGGCATGCCACAAGCGCATGCCATCTTCGCGAGGGGAAGTTAGACAAGTGCAAAAGTGTGTCCATAATTATAGACTTTACTATTAGAGCAGGACTTACGCATTTTTTCTTAAAGTCCCCTTTGATAAGGGGGACTTAGGGGGTTAGATCTCGGAAATAACACCTTTTACCCCCTACCCCCTTATCAAGGGGGATGCGTAAGTCCTGTAAGAGGAAATGTGGAAGTCCTAACTATTTGAGGGGTGTGCATAAATATTGAGCGAATCAACACAGACAGGCACACATTTCAAATGATGCTTTATTGTCCCAAGTAGCGCTTGTAGTAGCACAATTCATTGTGCGTTTTTGAACTTATGACGGCACGCGGCGCGTGCCTACTACCTTTAAGCACATATATGACATTGAGTTATTTATGCACACCCCTCAACTATTTATCAAACTCACGTTAGGATATGTAAACCCCCTAAACAAACTCACTGTTTCTCAAGAACCATTTTTGCTCTTCCGGAACCAGTAGATTTAAGGTTAAGTGTCTTTCCTTCTAAAGTAATAAAGGTTTTACTGAAAGGGGTAAGGACATGTTCCCTGAATTTCTTACGAAGATCGCTTAGTACCGCTATCTTTTTCTTACTTAACGCCTTCTCAAAACGACCTTCAGAGACAGACATTATATTCACATCTTTTTCTTTTGTGATTAAGGATAAGACATTATCCTCAATTATGCTGTAAGTTCCTGACCATATTCCTTTTATTTCGACCTTGCCAGAAAGCAAATAGCCGCCATCGGTCGATAGGCCTTCACCAGGGGGAGGCATATCATCAAAAGAAAGCACATCGTCTAAATCGAGTGTAGTTTCAAATTGCACATTCAAAGTCCACAAATCATCCGCTGCAAAATCAAAGTAAAAGTGATCTATATCTATTTTGTGGCCCTCCTCTTCATCTGGCTGATCTGGATTAATAAAGGAGGATACATCATCCGGACCCACTATATCTGGCTCAGCATCCGGATCATCCGGACCCACTATATCTGGCTCAGCAGCGTTAATGAATACAAGGGGAGATTCGTCCTTGATTGATACAACAGTCCAAGAACCGACCAAATTTTCTTTTGCAAAATCGGGTTCCGATTTAGGCTTTCTGACTACTATGTCTTCATCGTTCCCGCAGCTAAGCATGGTTAAAAACATCAAACTAATAAGTGAGGTTGAGACAGAAAAATTTTTGAAAGTCATTTTTTTCCTCTTTAAAGATGCAAAAAATTAGAAAATATATCTCTAAATAACGTTAACTTATCCAATTGAGTTTACATTGATTGCAAAAAACAATGAAACCTTCCGAGCAGCATTTCAAAGGAAAAATGACGAAATTGAGCTAAAATAGAAATTGTTAACTACCATGCAACCCAACCACCATCAACGGCAATGGTTTGTCCAGTAACCCAATTTGCTGCGTCTGATGCTAAAAATAGCACAGCACCAACAACTTCGTCTACTTCGCCGACCCGCCCCATTGGGATACGACGGACGACATCTTCGTAAAATTCTTTTCGTTGCAGCAGAACATCTGCAAGTGGCGTGCGTGTAAACGCTGGAGCGACAGCATTAACCGTGACATTATGCGGTGCCCATTCAACCGCAAGTCCTTTTGTTAATAAAACAACACCCCCTTTGCTACCGGAATAGGCAGTCCGCAATGGTCCTCCGACTAAACCCATAGTAGAGGAGATGTTGATAATTTTTCCGCTCTCACGCTCAATCATCGGTTTAACAAGCGTTTGCGTTAAAAAGAATAGGCCTTTAAGGTTGAGATCATAAATTGCGTCCCAATCTTCTTCAGTGAGTTCTAATGCAGGTTTCGGGCGATTTGTGCCAGCGTTATTGACAAGGACATCAACTCTCCCCCATACATCAATAGCAGCTTGCGCTCCTTCTGCAACAGATTTCATGTCACTTACATCAAACACAACCGGCTCTGCTTCACCGCCGTTAGCGCGAATCTCTTCCGCAACTTCTTCAAGGTCAGAACGGGTTCGACTGTTCAAGACCACTTTTGCTCCCATCTGTGCGGCAGCAAGGGCTATACCTCTGCCGATACCTTTACCGGAACCGGTAATTAACATGACCTTATCATTTAATTCAAATCCTGGAAATGCCATACATATCCTCCATTTATATAAGATTATTCAGTACTTGTTATCTACTTGCTAACTTTAGTGTATTCTCCAACAACATCGCGCGCGTCAGTGGACCGACACCGCCTGGCACCGGGGTAATAAATCCTGCTATCTCTTTGACTTCCTCAAATTTTACATCGCCCACAAGACGCTCAGCAACGGAGTTGATACCAACGTCAATGACAGTTGCTCCCTGCTTAACCATATCTGCTGTAATAAATTCAGGTTTTCCAACTGCTGCTACAAGTATATCCGCTTCCTTTGTTACCTCTGCAAGATTTTTCGTGCGTGAATGACAGTAAGTGACGGTAGCGTTACGATTGAGAAGCATTACACCGACCGGCTTTCCGACAAGATGACTTCTGCCGACACAAACCGCATGCTTGCCTTCAATTGGCTCTCTTGTCAATTCGATAAGTCGAATAATTCCAGTAGGTGTGCATGGTGTAATTGTTTCTCGATTGATGAATAGATTACCTAAATTGAAAGGTGTCAACCCATCTACATCCTTATCAGGCACGATTGCATCTATAACGACTTGTGCGTCAATTGTCCCTGGCAGCGGCATTTGCACTAAAATGCCGTGGATATCTTCGCGAATGTTTAATGCCATTACCTTATCAATGAGTGCTTGCTGAGTTATGTCCACGGGGATCCGATGAACTTCTGAATGGAAATGTACTTTTTCACAATCGCGTTGTTTATGTTTGATATAGAGGGTCGATGCAGGATCATCACCGACTTGGACCACAGCGAGACCGGGAGTGAATTTGAGTTTTTTCAGTTTCTGCCGGATTTGGCTACGGATCCGCTGCGCGAGACGGGTTCCATTAAGGATTTCGGCTGACAAATGCCTTTTCCTCCCAGTTTACAAGTATTTGAAAGAATTTGACTATCGAATTAAGTATAACGTATTTAGCAAGTCCGTTGCCTGATCTTTCGTAAGGTATGAAATTTATAATAACAGAAAACTCCGTTTTTGTCTATGAATTAATGGCACTTTCGGCTATAATGTAACGCAAAACAGTGTCTATTCCATAGAGGAAAGCTCACTAACTAAAAAGGAGCATGTTCAGTTTAATGTAAGAGGCGCAACAAATTACGTGACTCCAAACGCCTCAAATCCACAGAAATGTATTAGAATTTTAGATTTTCTACAAATACATCTTATGCGCCGCGAATACACTTTTCTCACAATAACCGTTCTGATATTATTTCCATTGACTACCCTTGCGCAAGACCACACCGCATTAACCCACGGCGGCAGTGTCCAAGCAGTGGCGTATTCCCCAGTCAATTCTTCGCTTATCGTAAGTGCTGGTGGAAATCACACAGTTAAATTATGGGATTTGGCAGCGGGAAGTGTGACGACCTTAGGCAGCCATAAAGATACTATCAATTCCATCGCTTTTTCTCCGGACGGACAACGACTCGTTAGTGGTAGTGATGATTTCACCTTCAAATTATGGAATGTCCCAGGTAAACGCCACCTCTCCACGCTTTCACATATTACCGATAATGCTCGATCCCAAATCAAAGCAATTGCCTTCTCGTCCGATGGACAAAAAATAGCAACTGCAGGACGACACGTAAAGATATGGGATATTCATACACTCAGAGAAATTATGACACTAAGGCATGCCGAATGGGTTTTGACTGTAGCGTTTTCTACCGATGGGAAATTCCTTGCCACAGGGGATGCAAGCGGACAGATAAAAGTCAGGAACCTCCAAAACCAACAAGATATCGTCCAATTTCAAGGTGATCCCGATTTTATATCTACTGTTAAGTTTTCACCTGATGACCGAACACTTGCAAGTGCTGGGTATAACGGCGGTGTTAAACTGTGGGAACTACCGAATTGGGAACAAATAGGCATTTTGCCTACTAATGGTACAGTCACTGACCTCAGTTTTTCACCGGATAGCAGCAAACTTGCCAGCACAGATTATGAAGTGGTAAACCTCTGGACAATTCAAAATGGTGTGAATATCGCAACGCTGAGTGGGCACGTTGGATGGGTCAATGCTACCGCTTTTTCACCGGATGGGACTTACCTAACCAGTGGTGGCAGCGATGGAACGTTACGACTCTGGGATATTACACCATATCAGTCTGTTCTGCCTAATATGGTGAGAATTATCTATTTCATTCCACGCAACCGTACTGCACAATCTGATATGTGGACAAAACTGGATCGCCTCATCAGAGATGTTCAAGACCTTTATGCTGACCAGATGGAGGCGAACGGATTCGGCAGAAAAACATTCACTTTTGAAACTGATGAGAACGATCAAACTGTTGTTTATCGTATTGATGGAAACTTCAATGACGTTTACTATCATACCAACACTGCCAATAAGATCCATACTGAAGTCGCTTCACAGTTTGATATGGAAAAGCACGTTTATCTAATTGTGGCGGAGGTCAGTAGCCAAGCTATTGAACACAAAGATGTGTGTGGAGTCGGTGGCAGTAGTTGGCTTGGATTAGAGCATCAGGTAAAATCACATGGAGGCTACGCAGTTATTCCCGCATCCGGTGAGTGTTTTGATGGTGAGACGGGCGTAATTATCACTGCACATGAACTCGGGCATGCCTTCGGGTTGGATCACGACTTCCGAGACGATAGATATATTATGTCTTACGGTGCGGTTCGTGATCAGTTTTCCGAATGTGCGACAGAATGGTTGAGCGCGAGTCGGTTTTTTAATAGTGACCAACCAGCATTTAACGACCTGACAACACTGCAGATGTTAACTTCAGAAACTTATCCCGCAAACGCTACCAGTTTCCCAATTATTTTTCATATAACTGATTTTGATGGTATCCATCAGGTTCAGCTGCTTGTCTCAACAACCGACAATGACCCGGCGCACGGCACAAAATTATATCATTGTAAACGGACAGACGCACAGAGTACCGTAGTTGAATTTGACATTGCCCCCTTAACAGCACTTCCGACAAACACAATTATGCTTCAGGTTATTGATGTTCACGGAAATATCACCCGTCAAGGATATGTGCTACGGGCAGGGGAACCGTCTTCGGACGTAAACCGCGCCGACATAAATGGTGATGGAACGGTTGATACGACCGATCTTGTGCTTGTTGCTGCTAACTTCGGCAAAACCATCATCGGCAACATCTATCCGAATCCTGATGTCAATAGGGATGGTGTTGTGGATATTCGTGATCTGCTATTGGTCGTAAATGAACTTAATTCTGAAGTGAATGCTGCACCAATTATTGCCTCACGCAATGCGAAAACTTTACAGCAGTGGATTGATATGGCAAAGCGATTGCCGAATAGAGACGCAACCGTAGTGAAAGGTATAGCGGTCCTTGAACAAATGCTCGCAGCCGTGATGCCAACTGAAACGCGTCTCTTGGAAAACTATCCGAACCCGTTCAATCCTGAAACATGGATACCGTATCAGCTAGCGACTGACGCTGATGTTACAATCACAATATACGATATGCGCGGCAACCTTATCCGAAGGTTAGATTTGGGACATCAACCTGCTGGAACATATTATGGTCGGAGCAGTGCTGCATATTGGGATGGTCGGAATGATAGCGGTGAGTCGGTTGCGAGTGGTTTGTATTTTTATACCTTTTCTGCTGGGGATTTTACGGCGACTCGGAAAATGTTGCTGCGGAAATAGGTTGTCCCTTGTGGTAATCTGCTTCTGGAATATCTGAAAATTTACGAATTATGAATGAAGAGATCCTGAGAAAATACATCAATGAGTTTAGGAATTTACGAATAGATAGGGCACATGGTAATGCACCACATCAACCAGTACTCTTGTTAACAATTATTGAAATGATTGAGCAAGAACAGATTAAAATTAACAAAATCCCTCCATCGCCCCATTTGGTTGAGAAATTCCTAAAGTATTGGAATTGCGTCACAAATAGGAAACCAAATCCTGCTTTACCATTCTTCCACCTAAAGAGCCGCAGTTTTTGGCATCATCACCCAAATCCTGGTTATGAGAAAGCATTAGAAGTCGTTTCTCAAATAAAAACTTTTTCTCAACTACGAAAGATGATATCACATGCAAGTCTTGATGAAGAACTCTTTACTCTACTAATTCAACCATTGGAAAGAGAGATATTACGAAAAACACTAATTGACAAGTATTTCCTCGGTTTGACAAATGAAATCCAAAGTGTTATTTTAGAAGAACAACAGATCAGTGGTTTTAGCAAAGAACTATTGGATTATGTTCAACACGATTTCTCAACAGAACTTGAGGAACCAATTGAAAGTAAAAAAAAGATTCGAGAACCTGGTTTTCGCCGCACAATCATGAGGATTTACGACTATACTTGTGCTGTCTGTGAGTTGCAGATTTTAACGTTGGATGGTGAAAGTGTTACTGAAGCTGCACACATAATCCCGTTCAATAAATCAAACAATGACGATGTTCGAAATGGAATTTCTCTATGCAAACTACACCATTGGGCGTTTGATAGATACTTGTTTTCAGTGGACGAATCTTATATTATCACTGTCTCAGACCTAATGACCGAAAAAGGACCAACAGAATGGATGTTAAAAACATTATATGGTAAAGCGATACTATTGCCAAAACAACAAGAACTTTTTCCTGCTCAAAGTGCTTTAGCATGGCATCGTGAGAAAATGTTGAGTCAGTAAGTTAAAATATGACGAGATGTATTAAAATTGCGGGTATTAACTAAATAACGTGAACTCGGTCCAAGTCTTTGTAAAGCAAACTGTTAGTTTGCGTTCCACAGATGCACAAACTAACAGTTTGTGCTACAGCTGATTTCCCTATTTGAGGGTTTTAGATGGTAAAAATAGGCAAAACACCCATCTATCTATACCCAAATTCAAGTTATTTCGGATATCCAGCTCATGTCACATTATTTCCGAACTCACGTTAAATAATGATATTGGCATCATTTCTCCGATGTTACGTTCTATCCGATGTGTTTCCACTATATCTCTTGACAAATCTATGGAAATTAGATAAACTAAAAACGATGTTTCAGAACGCATCCGAAATTCTCACGCTAATTATTTCTGCTATTGTGCAGTGGCTCTTTTACAGAAAACCTTTACCGAAGGACTATGCCCCAGAACGTATTCTCGTTATTAAACTCGATCACCTTGGAGACGTATTGTTAGCGACCCCTGTGTTTTCTAATCTGCGTTTAGCGTATCCAAACACCGAACTGCACGCACTCACAGGGACATGGGGGCGTGTTATTTTGGAAAACCACCCCGATGTGGATAAAGTATTAGAATACAATTCGCCCGCATTCTGCCGATCTGATCAACCAACATCTTTTAAGAATGCGCTTCAACTGTATCGGCAATTACGTCAGCATAAATACGATCTGTTAGTAGAACTTCGGGGGGATTGGCGGACTCTTTGTTTTGCGCTTTTACGCGTTACGCCGAGATGTCTCAACCGTGCATCCCTACAGATTGCAAACAAGTTAGGGTTTCCCCGATTCAGTGGAACACACGAAACGGTGCGCAATCTTGATGTCCTAAGACGATCAGGTATTCCAACACCAATAGAAACAACCACTTTCTCAATAGAAAAAGAAAATGAAAAATGGGCATCTAATTTTCTCAAAATGCATCAGATTCAGATAGAACAGCCTTTTATCGTCATTCATCCAGGGTCTCCAATCCCATTAAAAAGGTGGGAACTCGGCCGTTACGCCGAATTAGCGGATTGGTTAATTGCACAAAAACGTGCAAAAATCTTGTTTGTCGGTGTGAAAGATGAAATTCCGATAATAAATAAGATACAAAACCTTATGCAAGGAAAGGCAATTAATATAGCAGGCAAGACAAACATAACACAGTTAGCATCAATCTTACAAGTATGTAGTATGTTTATCGGGAATGATAGCGGCCCAATGCATCTCGCTGCAGCTGTAGGCACTCGGACAATTGGGCTCTACGGCCCCAGCGATCCGAAGCGATTCGGGCCTGTCGGCAATAAATGCCAAACCATTCAAAAGAAGTTTGATTGCCCGCCCTGCTTAGGTTCTACCTGTCGATTCGGAACAGAAGGGTGTATGTCTCAAATTCAGGTGACTGATGTAATTCAGACGATCGAAAATTTTGAGAAATTTACGGGAACGAACTTATCGCAATTGAAATAATTATTTTAAAGACTCAATTTTATTTGACATTTTTTTGCAGATTTGTTATAGTACCACAAAAAATTGAATTCTGAAATATTACTTTTGTGAGGTTCACTACTGAATATAGAGGAAAAGCTGCCCGATTTTGTGCAGCTTATAACCGAGCTGCCCGATTTTGTGCAGCAATTCACTCTCAATATGGGATTTACCGCGTATATCGGACACTATTCTATTGGCATAGAAATTGCATAGAGTAGTATAGGTTTAGTCTTAAATTTAGTAAAGTTTATATTTAGAAAAACCAATTTTATAAATATTTTGTGAGGTGAAATAATGAGTGCTAAAAGAACATCAGCTGCCTTAATGACGGCGCTGGTAATCCACGGGGTTGTTATTCTAATCTTTGGACTCTATTTTGTTACGCAAACACAGACATTCAAAGACTTAGTTGGAATAGAAACATTTGAACCGCCGGATCCCCCGAAACCTAAGGTGCGCAAACCTATTGTTAAGCAGCTTAACAAACCAATTGTACCGTTAGAAACTACGGTTGTAACTGAACCGGTGCAAGTACAACCGCGTTTAACAACAGCTTTTGCGAAACCGACAACTCAAAGTATCCAACAAACGGTGTTGGAATTTTCTAATCAACCTGTCAAGGTAGATGCCCCGATTAATCCAAATGTACCGAAAGTAGTTAGGCCGGACGCTCCAGTGCCAGAGGTGGTTACTCACGCAGATTTACCTGTGTCAAGTTCACCGAGTGCTTTAGCTTTTGCCGGTCCTGCAGCGAGTGCACCTTCCGCGGGGCCCGCTAACATTTCACGCGGTGTCGCGGGAAGTCCAGTTCAAGTAAAACTTACAATTGGACGGCAACCGGGTTTAGCCATGGTTGAAAACGTCGGTGTAGTTCGCGATGCACTTGGCGATGTCGCTGAAAGCATTACGCTTGGCAACGTTGAAGTACCACCATTACCCAAGGGCGAACCGGGGGGACGGGTCATCGGTAAAGGTCGTGATATTCGTGGCGTTCTCCGTTTTACACGTATTCGCCATACCCTTTCCGACTGGTGGGCTGATTCTTCCTCGTTGAATGCCCTTACCAAATGGCTCAACGAGAAAACCAAAATCAAGACGGACATGAACGTTGAAGGCGGATCCTTAAAGCTGACCGATGCGAATCTATTTAAAACACCACTTGCTTTCATGACAGGGCACGATCCTTCACTGACACGATCAAAGAACCTGCTTGGAAAACAATATGGCGGTGGTAAAATGGATAACCGGTTTACCGAAGCAGAAGCGGGAGGACTCCGTAAATACCTCGTTGAAAAAGGCGGATTCCTTGTCTTTGACGACTGTGGCGTAAACGCACCAGCGCAAGCAATGGTCCGTCTGTTCCTTGCACAAATGCGCTATGTCATGCCTGAATACCAAATTGAACGGATTGATAACACCCACGAGATCTACGACAACTTCTATACAATCGGCGGGCCACCTGTCGGATTCGACATTTTCTGGTGGGGCACACGTCCACCGAAACGCAATTTCCTTGAAGGTTTCTCTGTCGGTGAAAAGTTGTCCGTTATTGTTATCCGTCGTGACTATATGTGCGCAATGGAAGCTGTCAGCCTGCCAACCCGGACTGTACACTATTCACCTGGTGTTTATCGTTTTATGACAAACGTTGTGGTATACGCGTTGACACACGGCTCCATCGCCGACTACAAAGGCTATGTGCCTGAAGATACTTTAGCGAAGAAGAATCTTCCGGAAAGTGCACCTGAAGCAGCAAAAGTTGGAGCTACTGAATAACAACCTATTTAGGATTGTTCAGTTATACTCCTCATTAATAAAGAATCTCCCGATAACAAACATTTTAAATTGTTGTCGGGAGATTCTTTGTTGTTATAGTCCAATCCGAAAATATGTGGACATTTCAATGAACAACAATCCTGACACCATCACGCTGGCGAGGCGGAGAATCATGGCGAATACCATACGTGTATTCGCCATGATTCGGACCGTTGATTTCTTCCGAACCTCGCCAATGTCCAAGTAATTGTGGATTTTACTATAAGAAATATAGATTCCCTAACGAAATTATGGTATCATAGAACTAACAATTATTTTGAGGTGAAAAAATTGAAACTTGGCGTATCTACCTATTCATATTGGCATTTTACATCTGAAAAGGTACCAATTGAACATGTCATTGAAGAAGCTGCAAAACTTGAACTTGATGGCATTGAAATCTTACATCAACAGATGGCATCCGAAGCCACTCCTTATCTTCAAAAATTGAAGCGGCTTGCATTTGTTCACGGGCTTGATCTTTATGCACTCTCCATCCATCAAGGTTTCGTTTCTCCAGACACAGAAACCCGGCAAAAAAACATCAACCATACGATACACTGCATACGGTTAGCGCATGAACTCGGTATCCCTGCAATACGACTCAACTCTGGACGATGGGGAACTATCAAATCATTTAATGAATTAATGAAAACTGAAGGCAAAGAACCGACCTTACCGGACCACACCGAAGATGAAGCATTTGATTGGGTAATTAGTTCAATTGAAAAGTGCCTGCCAGATGCTGAGAAATACGGGGTACTCCTTGGGCTGGAAAACCACTGGGGACTAACATGTACTGCAGATGGTGTTAATCGCATCGTTTCTGCGATTAATTCAGAATGGTTGAAGGTTACAATGGATTGCGGTAATTTCCTCTCCAATCCTTATGATAAACTTGCACAGATTGCGCCTGAAGCAGTGCTTGTCCATGCCAAAACATATTACGGTGGGGGAGAATGGTACACCCTTGATCTTGATTATGCTAAAATTGGGGAAATTCTGCGGCATGTCGGATTCCAAGGATATATATCTATTGAATTTGAAGGTAAAGAGGATGCACACACCGGCGTACCACAGAGTGTGGAAATGCTACGCAACGCCCTCAATATCAAAAGTGGAGTGTGATTATCATACAAGAAAGGTGAATTCTTATATAGAAGTCATATATTGCGTAAAACATAAGGATGTGGTCCAATGGGGAAAGAAAGCGGATACTTTATGTCCTATTCTTTTCACTTCAGATGCCTATTTATAGTAAACAGGACTTACGCATTCCCCTTATCAAGGGGAATGCGTAAGTCCTGCTGAAATTTTCATTGCAACTTTGCGTTAAATAGTGTATAATGTAAATAATGGATGTTAAATGTAAAATTCAAGCGGAGGAACACATTTATGAAACGCGCATATTTCAGTAGTATCATCTGTGTGACAATGCTTCTGTTTCTGCTGAGTAGCATTGGCACACAGAGTGTAGCAGAATTACAAACCTTGAAGATAGAAATTACAGATGTTGTTAGCCATGCAGATGCCATCCAAATCCGAAGACTGTTGACACCGTGGGCAGACGCAAAAGATGTAACCTTCCATACCCCCGTCGATAAGAATGGTAAAAAAAGACTTTTCACTACTGTTGTAGAAGTAAAACCGAGACAAGGCGTTTCAAAACACAGTAGGACGCATACCTTTGATGCCTACGACATTATGCGCCAGTTGAAAGATACGCGCTATCGCGGACGACATGGACTCGGACAGGTCCGCTTGCTTAAAACTGAAGCCACGATTACAGGCACACTATTTGCGCACCCCGGCTTTACACGGAGTAGTATACGTGATGTTCCTGCGTGGGCACGATGGAGGCCTCAAACTTCTGAAATTCACCATGCACTCAATGCCGGAAACAATGGACAGAAATTTGTTTTCAAGGCATCTCCAGAATTCGACCAGTTGCGAATTGATGCATCAAAGGGCAATAATGAGGTCGAAGTACAAGGGGAAATCGTCGGATTTGATGGTCCATATCCGATTGTAAAAGTTCACACCTATAAATTCGGGACTCGTGTCAACCGTAGAAACACGCCTATGGAAGAGGAAAATCCTGCCGAGGAACAGAAACCGAAATACGATTACATTGAACAGGATCGATAATCAACGATTTTCGTAGGTGCGTTTAGATGGTATACCATAGCCGTCAATTTAGCGTGCATCCAGGTCCGGTAGGTTCGGTTTGTAACCGAACCGGACTGAGCCCAGGCGAATCCTGGGTGTCTTGTTGAGCAGCACTGCTGAGTGGACAGGATAGGTGAAGGTTTCTGCGTAGGAGCCGGTTCGGTTTCTAACCGAACCTACCGGCCTGGGGCATTTAGCGCATAATTCTTTTCTTAAATTGACGCTTATGGTGCGTTTAGATGGTATGCCCACGGGGGCAACATCTATGCCTGATAGCCGCCAGTGTTAAATAACACAACTTGCTCTGATGGTGTAATAATTCCGTTCGCTATGAGCGGTTTTAGTGCAGCAACTGTTGCCGCGCCTTCAGGGCACGTTAAAATCCCTTCTGTCGTTGGGAGCAGCTGCATCG